>CALGTK010000292.1 GCA_937904325.1 uncultured Planctomyces sp. | reverse complement strand
AGCCGAAGGTGGACTACGAATTCACTGTCGAAGACAGAACTTACCACGGCCATCGACTACGTATCAGTGCATGGGGTTACCAAAAACGTTCCGCCGCAACTGCCGCACTTGAGAAACTGACATCAAACGGTCAATGCGTCGTGTTTTACGCGCCGGACAACCCGGATCGTTCGTCTTTAACAGCTGGATTCACATGGGGAGATCTCCTCATGCCGTTTCTGGGGACCGTGTGCTGTCTTTGCGGCCTGGTCGGAGGCTGGTTCATGACAGTAGAGGACAGGAGAGCTCGGAAAAGGTCAAAACAAAAATCGAAGCGGTCGATCGGAACCTCTTCACATGAGGTGGACCACGCAGAGCTATCGGCATCCATGCCCGATCCGAAAGTTCCATCCCAATTCGGCCCGCGCGGTGTCACCCTGCAGAAGAATATCAACCGTTGGGGACGCGAGCAGATTGGAACTGGTGACGACACGCTGATTGACTGGTACATTCATTCTTCAATCGATGATGGAGATGTCTCCTACGTCGAAGTCGAACCCTTTCCAAAAGAGGTGGGTTATGAAAGATTCATTTTCGTCATCTCGTTTAAGAAGCCGAACGCCGATTTAGTCGCCACCTACTGTTTTGAAAATGGCACGTTTTTGCTGTTCAGCAGTAGCGTCGACTCCCTGGGAATAAGTCTGCCGGGGAAGCTGCCAGATCACTTCATCCCCCGTTAGCCCTTGGGGTTATAAGAACAACACATGAAGTGGCTCCGTATGACTGCAGGGCAGGGGGATGGGAATGCTAAGATCACGCACGGCATCATGTACGCAAACGGCAGCGGCGTTTTGGAGAACCACGTCGAAACCTACGTCAGGTTCTCAATCGACGTTGCGACCGGATATACAGATATCAGTGTGAGTAGAAATGCGAAGAAAGTTCTTTCAAGCATGCAGGGCTGCCTGGTTACAGAACTGGTAGCCGCCGACCAGAAACTCGCCGCGGAACTGTTCGAGCAGACCCGCGCCAGCAAAGCGAAGTGACAGTCTGCTTGAGCATGACCATGCACAGGCCGCCACATCGTGGCTTGATTGCTATCGCCCTTGACTGAATTGGACTGCTGAAATGACAACTAGAACGACTTGCATTCTGACGGCACTCATCCTGGTAGAGGCTCTCCATTGTCACGCTGCAGACTCTCCACGATTTAGAAATGTAGTCTGCGAGGGCGACTACAAGCACCACCTGCAGGGCGTGTGCACAAACGAGAGCAACGCGATCTACTGGTCGTTCACGACTGAACTAGTGAAGACCGACCGGCAGGGGCGAGTCCAGAAAAAAGTTCCCGTCGTCAGTCATCACGGCGATCTCTGTTTTCACGGTGACAAGTTGTTTGTCGCCGTCAACCTCGGCAGTTTTAACGACCCGAAAGGCAACGCAGACTCGTGGGTCTATGTTTACGATGCCGAGTCGCTGAAGTTCCTGTCGAAGCACGAAACTCAGGAAGTGTTTCACGGGGCCGGCGGAATCGGTGTGATGAATGGCGGTTTTTACGTCGTCGGCGGACTGCCGGACGGTGTCGAGCAGAATTACGTTTACGAGTACGACAGGAATTTCCAGTTCGCCAAACGGCACGTTGTAAGCAGCGGCTGGACGCGACTCGGTATTCAGACGGCGACTTTTCACGACGACGTGTGGTGGTTTGGCTGCTATGGATCGCCGGCGATTCTGTTGAAGACGGACGAGAAGTTCCGCATGCTCGGCCGATTCGAGCTGGACTGCTCACTGGGGATCGTCGGAGTTTCTAAAGATCGGCTGCTTATCGCGAAAGGGCCTCGCACGAAAGAAGGCCGCTGGCACGGTTCGCTCCACCTGGCTCATGCTGACCCGAAACGAGGACTCGTCCTGCTGCCCGAGTCGGTGTCCGCTCTGGACAAACAACGAGTCAGGCAAACGGGAAACTGGAGCGAGTCTCGCTTTCGCTTTGCAGCGGCCGGATCGGCATCAACAACCGAAGACCGGGCAGCACTGGAATTCGCGTTTGATGGTACGGGTGTCGGGGTCCGATTGGGTGGGCACAATGTGCCCGCGTATGGGACGCCCAATCTGGGATCTCTTGTCGTGACGGTCGATGGTGGTTCGCCGCGAATACTCACGCCACGGTCGCTTCCCCGGGAACTCGTGCTGGCCGAGGGCCTGCCGGCAGGGTCGCATCAGGTACGCGTTGAGCATCGGCGAGACGGCGATGACGTGGGCTGCCGAATCGAGTCGTTCCTCGCGTGGAACAAGCCACGCGGCGGGCTGCAGTTTCGAGTCAACGGTGACGCGAACAGCCACCTGGTCGACTGTCGAGCCATCGTGCGCCGCGGGGACGTTGTTGTGCGAGATTCGCTGGTCCGAAACTGGCTGACGGGACAGTGCTCGCTGACGGGCCTGGAACCCGGCGGCGACTACTCTCTGGAAGTCCGCGCGACTGGCTGGTTACCGGCCCGGGTTGGCAGATTCGGCATTGGCAAGGACAGCGTGACGGAAGTACCGGCAATTTACCTGCGACGCGATCCTTCGACAGTGACATCGCGATTCCGATTTCCCAGGTTGAACCAACAGGCAATCCGCAAGGTCGGTGAAAAATTTTCCGCTCGGTTTCTCGGCTTCAATACGACAATCGATGAAGTGACGATCTCCCGTCGCGTTGGTCCTGCCGTCATTTCGCGAGTTTGTCCGTTTAAAGAAAACAAGATTGCCGCCTACTACTACGACCGCGAAGTCGACGTGACTCTTCCATCCAGCACACCTCCGGGTGTCTACGATTTGACAGTGCAGACCACCGGTGGAAGTCGCACCGGATTATGCAAATCACCGCGCAGTGTGCATGTCGTGCGAGAGTATCCGACGGATCCGGTGTTCGTCACATTCGGGCATCTCGACACGTCGGGGCAGAATCAAGCGGAGTACCTTGAGCGTCTTGCAGCGATCGTCAACCTGCTGGCACCCGACGCCGTTTTGTGCAGCACGGCCTGCAATCCGGCGTACATTTCCGGAGCACTTGCCAGACTCGACATGCCTTATGTCGTCAACTTTGGCAATCACCAGTTCGCTGGTCACGAAGCGTGGTACGGAGACCCCGTGTGCGCGGTCGACTTCGGCTCGAAGCTCTGTATTCTGAACTTCGGTCACCCCTGGCACGTCAATAAATCGCGAGCTGACGCACTGCTCGCGTCACGATCAAAAACGGCCGTACGAGTGATTAACGCCTTTGAGTCGAATGCCCCGTTCGACTTTCTCGATCGACACCAGATCCGAATGATTCATGACGGACACGGTACCGGCTCAAAAGTCGCGAACATTGGCTCGACGCCGACTCGACGGGTTGGCAAAAGTAACTCGGAGAGTTTTCGCGTCGTCCGGTTCCGAAACAGTCAGGTCGAGTCGTGCACCTACAACGGTCACGAAACAGCGCCGATCCCGTTCGCCCGCGAGGCGCTTTCGCCGCTGACCGTTTCTTTCGACAGGCCGAACGACGGAACTCAGACCAGCATCTCGGCAACGGTCACGAACCGGCTTGCCGATGCGTACCCGAACGGGCGAGTGACTTTCGTCGTTCCTGCCGGAACTTACAAAGTCGCCGGTGGCCGTCTGGAATCGCAATTCCTCAGCGACGATAGCCGTTTCCGAATCCTCACCGTCCGCGTCGACATTGTCCCCAGTGGTTCCGTCGACGTCTCTGTGTCCGCGACTCCATAAATCGGAGATTCTGAAGAACACCGATCGAACACGATCCCGTTAAAAACACAGCTGAGCTTCAAGAAAGATCGGCACGGATTTCGGTTCAAGTCGGCAGCATTGTGGAATTTTCATGTGGCCACTGAGTGAGAGTGTTTACTCAGTCTGGAACCTTCGAATTGTGTTGTTGAGCAATTCCGTAGGGGCATAGCGACCGCAATTGTCGGGTTGCCATTAGTGACGTTAATTTCAGATTTGCCTCGGCCGGCAATCTCGTCGCATTGTATGTGTCACAGTGACACGACGCATTTTCTCGAAACATGCGTAAACCTCAACTGCAGTCATGGTAATTGCAACGCGCTGCCGGGCAGTCGATGAAACACGATCGATTCATAGGCATGGCTTTCGCCGGATTCGTACAGACATCCGAAAGCATTCTCAGGCAGACTCACCAGGCACGAGTACGCCGCAGGGCCTGCGTGCAGAACCCGAGCGACTGGCCAGGTGTTTCCGTCGTCGAAGCTTGCTCGGACGGTCATTTTGACCCGGCCTTGTTTGCTGGCTGGATTGGAGAAGAGAAGGATGCCGGGCCTGGTCGGTCGCCTCCACTGGAATCGAATGATGCTACCCTGGCAAACCGGCTCGATCAGTTTTGGGACATCGACCGGCGATGACCAGGTGACACCGCCGTCTCTGCTCACTGCATGCGTCCGTTGTTTGCGTCCGAAATACGACCGCATATTCATCAGCAGACTTCCGTTAGTGTCGTTGAGTTCAACGACCTGGCACTCGTTCGTCTTCGGACGAATCACGCCCCCCAGTTGCCATGTGTTTCCGTGGTCATCGCTATGGATTGAGTGGGCACCAAATTCGAATCCGCCACCCTGGAGCTTGCCGTTCTGATCGTCGTAACTATGGTCGCAGGGGATGACAAGTCGCCCTTTGTGAGGCCCATGTTTGATCTGAATGCCGACGCCTGGTCCCGTCGCGTACCAGCCCCAGCCAGGTTTCTTTGTTGTCTTTGTAATTTCACTGGGAGTTACCCAGGTGTGACCATCGTCCGAACTGTGGCTGACCCAGACCGTGCGAGTCGACCTGGCTTTTCCTTTGATAATGTCGGCTTCGTGGTCCGTGCCCAGGTTATGCGTCAGCAACAGCCAGACTGTCCCGGTGGAGTCGTCAATGACCGGACACGGATTTCCGCATGTGTGACCATTGTCGTCCCACAGGACAACGGCGTCACTCCAGGTTTTGCCACCATTAAATGATCGCTTGAGAAGCAAGTCGATATTGCCAGCATCTCCCCGCCCGGACCTGCGACCTTCGCAAAACGCAAGCAGCGTGCCATTCATCGTTCGAATGACCGAAGGAATCCGATAGGTGTGGTACGCTCCTTCGCCGCTTGTCCAGACCGTCGTTTTGAATTCATCGGCGGCGACAACGGGGAGTGTTACTACACAAAATGAAACGACGAACAGGGCTTTCAGGTGTGAGACCATAATTGTGACGTTTTTCTGCCTTAGAGGCTGAGAAAGAACTACCGCGAGTAGCAGGGAGAACCAGTGAATTACAGCGTCGAAATTCAGTTGTTTGTCGGCCGCTTGAATTCAGGCTCGTAGAAAATCGGGTATGCGTAAGCGTACGTCAGGGTATGCCGACACGATGATCGTTATGCCCAACTCTTGCTGAGGAATTTACTACGGGGCGAAGACAAACTCGGGCGAGTTCATCACAACCCAAAGCATGTCTTCAAAACGTTGTCGCCATGCAGCGGCGAGACGCTTCGTCGGGGGATCGCCCAGGTTGACTATTTCATGAGTTTCAACCTGCAAGGTGTTGGCCTCCGGGTGGAGGTGGTTGGACCAGCCGACTCCAGTTCGCAGCGCTGGAAGTGGCGGTAGCGGTTTGTTGACTTCTTCCAGGTTGATTCTCTCGTCGTAGCCGTCGCTGAGCAGTTCGACGAACATTGCTCGTTCTTCGCTGCCTGGTTTGCGAGTCAACGCTCGAACAAAGACAGCGTTGACCAATTCGCTGGCAGGTTGATCTCTGAGAGCGATTTCTGTGAATTCGCTGTCGTCGGATAGCCGAGTGAAACGACGCCCCAGCGTGCCGTTGGCGATGATCGCTGGTTGCAGAACAGTGGCTTCTTCTTCGCGAATCGTCTGTGGACTCTGCCGAGAGCTACGCCAGCCGAAAGTCTCCAGCGTGCTGACAAATGGCGCAACGTGAGGCAGTGTCAGGCTTGGGCGATCCCGTTCGTTGGACATCGACGAGAACATCCAGGCCCGCCGTGGGATTCCGAGATTGATTGAATTTTTGATTTCACGGCTGCCGTCGACGTCGATGTTCATGTCGCCCGCCCGGAAGTTCTTGCCGGAAGTTACAAACAATGTGTCGACCAGCTGCTCTGCGGTCAGTCGCTGCCGAACCGGTGCTGCGAAAAGTTCAGCGGGAGTCTGATCTTCGACTGCGGCAATTTGTCGCTGATACGTGTGCGAGTTTAGGATCAGTCTGGCGATGTGCTTAATGTCGTAGCCGCTCAGAACGAATTCACGAGCAAGGTGCCGCAGCAGACCGGGATGACTCGGTTTTTCCGTTTCCCAGTCATCCATCGAGATCACGAGGCCCCGTCCGAGATACCGATGCCACAAACGGTTCACGAGAACTTCCGCGAAGCGCTCGTTGTGTGGCGAAGTCACTCGCGCTGCAAGCTCTCGTCGAGAGTCGTCCGACGACTGAAGGATGCCGTCTGGAATTGAACTTCCGACTTTTTCTGCAAAGGGCCACTTCGCCGAGATCGGTTGCTCTGGCTTCAGGCTGACTTTAACCAGTTCAGAGTTTGACTGACCGCCGGGAATCGTGCTGCTTTTGGGGACTTTCTGCGGACTTCGCTTCAACATGGCAGCGATACTGAAAAGGTCTTCCTGGTCGAAGTCGTGATACGGAGCGTCGTGGCAGCGTGCACATTTCATTTCGAGGGCCAGGAATCCCTGACTGATGATGTGAGCTTTTGCGGCAAACGGTGCATCGTTCCCTGATGCCATTTCAAAACCGGCCGGGCCGCCAAAGGTGGTGCTGCCTTCCATCGAAATCAGCTCGGTGGCGAATCGGTCGAACGGTTTGTTGTCGAGGAATGATTCGAAAATCCACCAGCGAAACGGGCCTGTATTGTTCAACGTGGGGTTGATGATGTTCGGATTTTCAGCAAGCACGTCCTGCCAGTAACCAACCCAGTGATCCGCCCAGCCGGGATGTTCCAGCATTCGATCAATGAAACGCATTCGTCGGTCTGGTGACTTGTCGGCCATGAATTCTTTGACCAGTTCTGGCGACGGCGGGGTTCCGATCAGATGAAGCGAGACGCGACGCATGAAAGTCCATGCATCGCACAGCGGGGCCGGTTTAACCTGTTCTTTTTTGAGGCGTGCCAGGATGAAACGATCGATGTCGTTACCGACCGCGGTGTCTGTCTCGAGATTGGCAGGCTCTACGCTGGGTTTCAGACCGACGATTTGCTGAGCAACTTCGTGTCGCTGGTTCCAGTAGTGTTGCTCAGCGCCGCCGACTTCCTGCCGTTTTTGCTGATCCAGCTGCACGTAGTCGTTTCGACGCTGACGTTCGTACGACTCCCAACCGCGATTGGTCATGGGGATGTCGCGTTTTGTGCTGAGCACTCGAAATGGAGTGGCTCCGTTATTTGATGCCTTGACGTTCTGGTCGGACGAGGCTGAGACCGGTGCGAAGCTGACACTCGTCTCGCCAAATTCAACGCGGCGCGTTTGACCACCAGCGTGTACTTCAAATCGAAACTCGTGAGCGTTTCCATCGAGTTCGACTTCCACCATCCGCTCGATCGCTCCTGGGTAAAGCTGTCGCGAACCGGGGGCCATTTTACTTTCCAGTTCATACATCTTCCCGTGACCGCCGCCGCGGTGGCCTCGCTGCGGAGTTTCGACAGCGAGTTGTCCATCGATAAACAGCCGTCCAAAACGCAACGTCCGGACTAGAAAGTTGTACTTGCCGGCCGGAAGCTTCATGACGCTGCTGGCTCGCAGGATGAGTGGGTTACCTCGATCAATTCGCAAAGCCTTGGATGAATAACGCTGCGGAGCGGCGAAGAAGGCGAACGCCGGTTCTTTCCAGGATTCTGTCGGCTCGGGCATTGTCGCGGGCCACGAGGGCGTGTCAGGAATTCCTTCGATGACCTCCACGAGGATTTCATCGCGAGGCGGAGCTGACTGCGGCATCGGTGGCGGGGAAGGTGTCGGGAAATATGGAACGCGAATCATGAAGCGTTCTGGTGTGAGAGCTTTGCGGTAGATGGCGACTTCGTCGAGTTGTCCGTCGAACGAACTGGTCCTGCCCATTCCCATGGAAGAGCCGATCCAAAGTTGATCGTTATCAACGACCGGTGCTCGGTCTGTGGCTCCGCCCATATCCCAGACACCGGGAACTGGTTGGCCGTCTACATAGCCGACCAGACTGTCTGCTTTGCCAAATTCGTATGTCACCGCCACGTGGTGCCAGCCCTTATCGACCGTGAACCCCGCTTTTGACGTCCAGCGATGCCAGTCGCCAGGAGTCTTCTTGTCGGCCCGGGTGCGGAACAGAAAACTGAGTACGGCGTCTGGCCCTTTGCCCTGCAGCCTCAACGAGTAGTTGTGGTTTTCTCGCGGGAAGCCTTTATCGTACGTGCGGCCTTTGCCGGCAATGTACATGTACCGGGCCCCGCCGAACGCATCCGGTTTCACCCAGGCTTCGATCGTAATCGCGTCACCCTTGTCGAAATCGATCAGGCTTTTCTCGCCTGGATCGACCACCTTGATGACGCCGACCTGTGACGTCATCTCGACCGATCGGTTCTCTGCAGCAAACAGCGAAGACACTGATCGTCGTGGACCGGGCTGATCGACCTTAATCTCGCCGACAGGATTCAATGTCGGAATCACATCGTTTCCAAAGGTGACCGGCTGAGTGGGCTGGTCGCCGTCGAAGTTCCACCACAAGACGGGCGCGTCTTCTTTGACGAGCTTTGCCCAGGCTGATTCCTGAGCGTTCGCAAGAGTAGCGTAACTCAAAAGAATCATCAGGCTGGCAAGACAACATATGAAACGGGGCGAAGGTGTCATGATGAAAATCCAGTGGCAGGTCTGTTTATCAGCAATCTGAAAGATCGCCAAACGGAGAGTCTGCCAGTCTACCAGAGCGACTTTCACGAGGGAACGTTGCGACTCGGTGGAGACTGTTCGGCGGGTGCGCTATCCTCACTGAACAAGACGTGAATGCTGCGCAGACTGGTACCAATCTTCTGTGAGAGAACCGGAGAACATTGCGATGAATCGTGTTGCTGCTTTGCCTTTTCTGTCGCTGCTGATGCTGGTCGGATCGACTCTGCAGGCAGCCGAGCGAAACATCATTTTCTTCATTACCGACGATGAGAGTCCAACACTCGGTTGCTATGGCGACACAGCGGCGGTCACGCCAGGTATCGATTCCGTCGCCGCTGACGGGACTGTTTTTCTGAACGCCTTTGCGACGACGGCTAGTTGCAGTGCCAGTCGTTCGGTCGTGATGTCCGGCTTGCACAATCATCGAAACGGCCAGTACGGGCACGCTCACGCGTTCCACAAGTTTGCGTCGTGGCACAACGTTGTGAGCCTGGCTTTGCCCCGGGTCATTGCGAATGCTGGTTACCGGACGGCGCAGATTGGTAAGTATCACGTCGCGCCGGAAGAGGTGTTTCGATACGAAAATTACATCAAAGGAGACGGACGCAATGCCGTTCAGATGGCCAACGCCTGTAGCGACTTCATCAATGATAAGGAAGATGATCGTCCGTTCTTCATCTACTTCGGAACGAGCGACCCACACCGAGGCGGCGGCAAAGACAAGACTTCGAAGCTCGAACTGAAGGCCGACTTGTTCGGTAACAAGCCAAACAATGGATCGCACAAAGGCGTTGAGGAAGTCATCTACGATCCCGCCGACGTGATTATTCCTCCGTTTATGTCGGACACACCGGAGACTCGGGAAGAGCTTGCTCAGTACTACCAGTCTTGCGCGAGGATTGACCAGGGGGTCGGGCGACTGGTCGAAATCCTCAAAGCAGCGGACCTTTACGATAAGACTTTGATTGTTTTCACGTCTGACCACGGCATGGCATTCTCCGGTGGAAAGACAACCGTCTACGAAGCTGGCCTGAAAGTTCCGTTCGTTGTACGGAACCCATACGAAAAGAACCGTGGAGTCCGATCGAAAGCCCTCATCAGTCACATCGATATCACTCCGTCGCTGCTCGACTTCGCGGGTGGGCTGGATAAGAAAACCAATGCACCGAAGAACATGATCGACGCGGACAAATACTGGAAAGATCGTGGCGAAAATCTCAAAGAGAACCGTGGTCCGCGTGGAGGCATTAAGAACTACCAGGGCAAATCGTGGATCGACGTGCTGGGTAAACCGGACGGCGAGCATTGGGATTCAATCTTCGCCTCACACACCTTCCACGAAATTCAGATGTACTACCCGATGCGAGTCGTCCGGGACAAAAAGTACAAACTCATCTGGAATATCGCTCACCCGCTGCCTTACCCGTTCGCCTCAGACTTGTGGGCCGCATCAAGCTGGCAGGCTCAATTCAAGAAAGGCATGGACGCACCGTACGGTCGCAAGACAGTCGGGCAGTATATTCACCGTGCGGAGTTCGAGTTGTTCTACATCGAAAAAGATCCGCAGGAAGGCCACAACCTCGCGTTTTCAACCGAGTACGCAGACATCCTCGAAGAGTACAAAGCGAAGTTGAAGGCCTACCAGAAGAAGATGCAGGACCCATGGATCATGAAATGGGACTACGAATAGAATTTCTCGCCGGACGCAGGGGGAACCCAAACGAACCGCCGGCATACCAATCGGTCGGAATTCAGATGATTTAATCCACGGCCAGGCACGGATTCATATTGATGTTTGGGATGCGTTAAGAAGGCACGAACGCTTATCCGTGTCTCTATTCAAGATTCCAGAAACTACAAGCTGAGGCGAGACGCTTTCATGAAAAATTATCAGACCGCTGTTCGGTTTGCTGCCCTTATGGCATCACTGATGTCACTAACGGTGGCTCTTTCGGACGTGGCAAACGCAGCCGATGCTGAGATAAAACGTCCTAACATCCTCTTTGCTTTTGCTGATGACTGGGGACGCTACGCCAGCGCGTACGCGAAGATCGAACCGGGTGGACCGAGTGACATTGTCAGTACTCCCAACTTTGACCGCATCGCCAATGAAGGCGTGTTGTTTCGCAATGCGTTTGTGAACGCTCCGTCGTGTACTCCGTGCCGAAGCTCGTTGCTGTCGGGACAGTATTTCTGGAGAACTGGTCGAGCAGCGATTCTTCAGGGGGCAATCTGGGACGGTTCCGTTCCGTCGTACCCGTTGATTCTGAACGAGGCCGGATACCACATCGGGCACACCTACAAAGTCTGGAGTCCCGGTTCGCCGGCGAACGCCCCTTATGGTGCCGCGAAGTTTGCTTACAACAAGCACGGTTCGAAGTTCAACGGGTTTTCGCAACGCGTGAGCGGTGCCAGGGACATTGAACGGGCAAAGCAGAGCCTGCTGGAAGAAGTGCGCGGAAACTTCAGAGACTTTCTTGGAACGCGTAAGAATGACGAGCCACTCTGCTACTGGTTTGGACCGACGAACTGCCATCGAAAATGGATTCAAGGCTCAGGCGCGGAGTTGTGGGGGCTTAAACCGGACGACCTGAAAGGCAAGCTGCCGTCGTTTCTGCCAGACGTCCACGTCGTGCGTGAAGATTTTGCCGATTACCTTGGTGAAGCAATGGCGTTTGACGCGGCGCTGGGCGTTCTTATCGAAGAACTCGATCGAATCGGCGAGCTTGACAATACGCTCATCGCCGTCAGCGGCGACCACGGAATTCCAGGTTTCCCCAATGGCAAATGTAATCTCTATGATTTTGGAGCCGCTGTCCCGCTGGCGATCCGGTGGCCGGGCAAAGCGCCTGCCGGGCGAGTCGTTGACGATTTTGTTTGTCTGCCGGACCTGGCTCCGACGTTTCTGGAAGCTGGTGGCGAAAAACCGCTCGCGGTGATGACCGGCAGTAGTCTGCTTAGCGTTCTGGCTTCGGAGAAAAGCGGACAGGTCGACCAGTCACGCGACGCCGTCATCGTCGGCCGGGAACGTCACGTTGCCGCTGCTCGAACAGGGAACCTGCCATACCCTCAGCGAGCGATCCGGACCAAAGATTTCCTCTACATCCGGAACTTTAAACCAGATCGCTGGCCAATGGGTATTGGTCCAGGTCACGGAGCCCCCACAGCGCCGATGCCGTCTCTAAACGTCCTGACAAACAACACGTTCGCTGCCTTTGGTGACCTCGACGCCAGCCCGACGAAAGCCTGGATTGCTACTCACCCGAAGCAGGCAGACGGTCGCTTCTTCAACATCGCCTTTGGTCGTCGCCCTGAAGAAGAACTGTTCGACCTGAGTACCGATTCCGACCAGGCGAAGAATGTTGCAAAGGATGAAGCTTACTCAGCCGTTCGAGAGGAACTGTCGAAGCGTCTGATGAAAGTCCTCAAAGAAACCGGTGACCCCCGAGTCACCGGCGACGGTACAACCTTTGACAAACCACCTTTTTCCGGAGAATGGAAACGTCCTCAACGAAAACCGCCGGCCAAACAAAAGAAATGATCGCCAACTTTATAAAATGGCGAGTTTCCTGTCGGATGTCGCATACCGCGAGCAGCTTTTGAACTGGCTCGCCCTGCCTCGACTTTTGCCGTCAGATGGGAAGTGCGATTACGTCCCAGACGTTTCATGCACATACTCGACCGACCGCCGGCGCTTCGTCGGACTCAGAAGTTTCCCGAGGCGGCCTCTTGAAGTATCGCCTTGTCCAGTTCCGCCTCAGCCAGCTGCTTCTTCAGTCGAGCATTTTCCCGGTCAAGTTCCTTCAAACACTTAGCCTGATCGATACGAACTCTGCCATACTCCTGACGCCAGCGATAGTACGTCTGGTCGGTAACACCGATCTGGCGGCACGCTTCTGCAACATTCGTCCCCTGAGAAAGAAGAATCGCAGATTCGCGTAGCTTCTGAATATTCTCTTCTGTCTTAAATGGCTTACGTGGCATCAACTGCCTCCTTCGTTGGGACCAGTACCAGACTTTGAACACTCTGGAACTGGTCGCGGTTAAGGGATGCAGGTCACAGGTCTGTTTGTTTACCCGACGATACCAGAAATCTGAACCTGCCTCAGAAAACTTGAATTTCAAGGTGCGAGCGGCGATTGATAAAAGTCTATTGGCTCCGTGTGGAAGCGGCAGAGAGTTCACCTGAGTTTTGACTGTGGTGATTTGTCTTTTGGGATGCAGGCCCGCAAGCCGGGGTTTTGCCTTTAGTTGCAACGAGTGGCTTCCACCCAGTTGTTGAGTGTTTCAAGCAACTCACGCGTCTTTCCGCGTTCCTTCCTGGCCAGGTCGTTTCTCTCTCCTGCGTCTTCATCCAAATGATAGAGCTCGGTTTCGTTCCGATTCATCCAGTGGACTAGCTTCCAGCCGTCCTTCAAGATCGCCTGGCAAGGCTGTGTGCCATGCCCGTTGGCGTGGGGATACCACCAGGCCAGAAAGGATCGGTTCAAGGCCTTCTCCTTACCATGGATCAGTGGGACCAGAGAGCGCCCGTCGATGGTCTGCTTTGGCAACTGCTTACATCCGGTCAACTCCAGGAGCGTGGGATAAAGGTCCATGGTGATGACGGGCTCAGCCGTTTTCATGGCCGGGATCTTGCCGGGCCAGGTGATGAATGTCGGGATCCGAATCCCTCCCTCGTAGTTCCAGCCCTTGCTGGCGCGGAGCGGATAATTGCTGGTTGGCCTTTTTTCCCATGAACCTGGCATGCAGGACCCACCGTTGTCGGAGGTAAACACGATGATCGTGTCCTTTGTCATCCCGAGTTCGTCCAAGGCATCGATCACTTTGCCGACGTTCGTATCCAGGTTCTCCATCATGCCGGCATAGATTGGATTCTGCTGCCTTGCCGGGACCTTGCGATTGAATCGTTCCGGTATCATCTTCAGCGGAGTGTTGCCGTAGATGCGATGCTTCTTGGCTTCATACTTCTCGACCAGATTTGCCGGGGCCTGGATCGGTGTATGAACCGCATAGTGTCCCAGAATGAGAAAGAACGGCTGCTTGCCCTCAGCTACGGTGTTCTTGATGAACTCGATACCCTTGTCCGTCAGGGTATCCGTCAGGTAGTCGCCCGGCTTACCGTCTTCCAGATCCGGTACGTCGGCGGCAGGCAGCCCTTTCCTCTTATAGGGATGGAAATAGGATCCAGGCAAGCCATGCTTGGCCGTTGCCATTTGCCAATCGAACCCATGCTGTTTTGGCATGCCAATCTTCTCGGAGCCGACGTGCCATTTACCAATATATCCGGTCCTGTAGCCTGCTTGCTGGAAGGCT
This sequence comes from uncultured Planctomyces sp., assembly GCA_937904325.1. Lineage (GTDB taxonomy): Bacteria > Planctomycetota > Planctomycetia > Planctomycetales > Planctomycetaceae > JABMPE01. The sequence continues at coordinate 6,970 of CALGTK010000292.1, read as the reverse complement.
TCGCCTATCGTGATTTCGCTGGCCGGTAGATGGGTCGCGGCGCTGTTCGGACCGTCTGGTTGGCGTGGGTTAAGCCAACTGGTGAAACCCACACGCTGCGGGTACTTGCCCGTCATCAACGAAGCGCGGGTTGGTGAACAAACATTGCAGGAACTGTAAGCTCTGCTGAACATTGCGCCTTGCTTGGCCAGTCGATCAATATTCGGCGTTTCGTAGAATTTCGATCCGTAGCAGCCCAAGTCCTTCCAGCCCAGGTCGTCGACAAAGACGACGACAACATTCGGCTTGCGTGTGTCGGCATCGGCCTGCACGCAAACGGCAATGGCACTTGCCAGAATCAACGCAGGCAAGGCCGGGACTCCCATAAGTCGCTGGCTGCTGCGACGCATTCCTGCTTTCCTTATCTCAATCGCGGTCGGCATTCTCATTCTCTGTTTCTCTTTTCCTGGTCTCGCTGCCGCTTAGGAACATTCGATCAATAAGTGTGCCACTACGGTAACTGCCAGATAGTCAATCTATCCTTCCCGTCTGAAGCATGCGCTATGGTTGGTCGTTCTTACCCAGAGTAGCGAGATATTCGACCAGGTCACGGATTTCGCGGACCGTCAGGTTCTTCGTCATCTCAGGCATCGCCGACGTCGGGGCGGTCTGTTCGTCAATGTTGCCGCGATCGATGCGAATTGTCCTGTTCTGTGGGGTGACCAGCGTCAGGGTCTTCTCGTCTTCGGTTTTGATCTTACCGGCGACGACTTTGCCACTGTCGAGAACGATCGCGACCGTGCCGAAGCCTTTGGCGATCTTTGCGTTGGGTAACACGATGGATTCCAGAAAATGCAGACGGTCGAGTTTTCGCTCGGGACTTGCAGGTTTCGACAGGTCGGGGCCCGCCGTGCCGCCGTGCCCGTCGATCTTATGGCAGCGGATGCATTGAGCAGAGACATGACCGACAAAGATGTCGTGTCCCCTCTTTGCATTGCCACCGGTCAGTGCAACACGGTAAGCGGCCAGAGGACCGGACTCGTCGGGCGACGCATTGAACCGACGCATCGCCGCCTCACGTGAAGCGCTGGGCGACGCGGTGAACGCCTCGATCAAGTCGAGCTGCAGCGAGGCTGGTACCTTGCCCTTGCGAAGACGGTCTGCCCAATCGTCAAGCGTTTGACTGGCCGCGGGCGATTTCGACCGTGCCAGCGAAGCAATCGCTCGCTGCTTTTCGGTAACTTCGCTGTTCTGATCATCCAACAGCTTTGAAAAGATCGATGTGGCGCGGGATTCGTCTCTGCTCGCCAACAGGTCGCGTGCCTCAGCGCGTAGTTCCGCGTTATCCGTAACAAGCAGCGTGTCAATGATCTCCGAAAGATTGCCATACTTCCGGTTCTCCAGCAGGCGAAGCGCGGCGATGCGTACGTCGGAGGAGCGGTTGGAGTCGGCAACCCAGGCAGCGAACGCGTGATCGTCTGTTTTTACATCGAGCGCCGTCAGCAGTTTCGTGACATCTACCAGGAGATCAGGCGGCGAAGTCGCGAGAAGTTTTGATGCTGTGCGCTGAACAACATCGCGAACCGTGGACGGGTCACGAGCGGCGACGGGTTGCCAGAAACCGGTGACGCGGTCACGTTTTGTCGGGTCCTGCCAGGAAGACAGAGCGGAGACTGCTTCCGTGCGGATGACTGTTGACTGTTTAACGCTGGTTGCGATGCCGATCACCGCTTCTACATTGGTGCGACTGCCCAACTGAAGGTTGGCGTTGATAATCCGCCGCATGAGAGGCACAACATTCTCCCCGGACGCGTTTTTGAATCGCTCCGCCAGATTCGCGAGTTTGTCTCGACCCGTCGTCAGCGGCAGGTCATTGATCGCTCGCGCGGCCTCGGTGACAATCTCCAACCGGGCGTCGTCCAGGAACTGAGCGATGCGCGAATCGGACCAGCGACGTTGCACAAGTAACACTGCCATTCGAACTGCCGCCGACTTGTCGCCGGCCCACTGCTGTACGAATTCGCGATCTCCGATTAGCTCCAATGCTACGACGCCCGCATGCGTGAGGTAGCGATCTTTCCCATCGTTTTCGCGGAGCATCGAAATGACTCGATCGCCAGCATCTTTGGATTCCAATGATCCCAATGCCAAAGCCGCAAAAAAGCGAACTCGCGGAGTCTCATCCGCCAACAGGTTCACAATTGTACTGGCGGCGAGCTCATAATGAGCATCGCCCAGCACGCGCGCCGCTTGAGCGCGGACTTCGCTGTCTTCGTCTTGCAGCAGAGCGAGGACAGGGGCAAGGGTTTTCTCAGTCGGAGCACTTCGTTCAATCTGACCCAGACCCCAGATTGCGTGAAGTCGTGCCAGCTGGTTTTCATCACGGGTGGCTATCTGTGAAAAGACCTCTACCGACGCGTTTCCGCGTTCAGCCAGCGCAAACTGCGCACGAAGGCGAACTCGCATATCGTCATGATAGAGCAACGACGCCAGTTCTTTTGTCGTTCGATGACGGAAGCCTTTTTGAAATAGCAAACGTGTTTCGGCAATCACCGGTTGGCGTAGACGAGCCTTGTCGACGATCGTATAGATCCGCCCCCCGGATTGCTCTCTCTTCCAGGGACTCGTTGGATAATCGGCAACATACATCTTTCCGTCGTAACCAAAATCAACGTCGCTGGCTTTGATCGGCTTGCAGAAGTCGTGATGGTCAGCAATCGCAAAGCTTGCCCCTTGTTGCTTGACTGCGAATGATTCGATACCGCCGACGTTGCCCTTGTAGTTGCAGTAGAAGAAGTGGTTGCGGTAGCGAGCCGGTAAACTCGTCCCCGACGAGAACACAAAGCCCGAAGGTCCCGCACCAATTTTTCCCACCGGCGGAACGATGAAAGCGGGCTGCAGTTCGTGCTTAAGATGCCACATCCCTTCGGCATGCCACGGCCCCGTCAGATAGGGTTTGGCGATGGTCTGGTAAGCCATGTTCCAGCCGCTGTCACCGCCGGGAACGACGTAGACCAGTCGCGAGTGATCGCCTTTGTCGCAGTTATTGTCGTCGGCGAACATATTTCCGTACTGGTCGATCGCCAATTCCTGCGGGTTGCGGAGTCCCTGGTGAATCCGTTCCAGCTCCGTCCCATCCGGATTACAGCGATAGACGGCGCCTCGTCGCGGATTGGAAATCGTCGTGCCTTCCTTGGTCACAACGTGCGCACCACGGTCGCCGACGGAAAAGTACAACCTGCCGTCGACTCCCCACACCAACCCGTGCAGGTCGTGGCCATAGAAGGCGGCATTGACGCCAAAACCCCTCAGCAGCGATTCCTTGTGTTCGGCCTTGCCGTCACCGTTCTTATCTTCCAGCAACCAAAGGTTGGGGATGCATGTGTACCAGACCTTGCCATCGCGCGCGATCAGGCCGGAACCCAGCCCGTCGAGTGGACTGTCAAAGCCAGCAGCAAACACAAGCGACTCATCGGCCTGGCCATCGCCATCTTTATCTTCCAAGCGCCGCACGATGTCGGATTTCTGAGTAAACCAGTCGAAGCCTTTGTCGAACTTGTGGGCCCACTTCTTCTGCATCGCCAACCGGTCCTCAAGCGTTGTGAGTTGCAGGTCATCCTCCAGCATGAAACTGTGACTACGATTCTCTGGCGTACCTGCGAGGAAACGATGGTCTTCGGCGACGTAGACACGTCCCTGCTCGTCGAGGCAGATGGCAACCGGATTGGTCAGTTGCGGCTTGGCAGCATAAACATCAACCGAAAGGCCCTTGGGAATACGAAATGCAGCAGCAGCCTTTCGCGCGGCAGCGAAGTCGTCCGCATTGACTAACTCGTTCGTTCCAGGCTTCCTCAGCTTTGCGATGAGTTGCGTTTCATTGAGTCCCGCCAGCGTTACAGCAGGATCATGCGAGAAAGCGAGGATTTTGTACTGCACTGTCTGCACCGGACCTCCGCTGAGTCCCAGCCCGAGTCGGCCAGACAAATCGCCGGAAGGATCTTCGATCGCCGTGCAAAGAATGCCGTTGACTGCGGTCCAGATCCGATGTCCGACAGCAAGAATCTCGTAACGATTCCATTCGCCTGGCTTGACCGCTTTGGCACCGTGCGTGTTCCAATCGAGTTTTCCACGTCCATCCTCTTCATATAACCGGCCCCACAGGTTGCCGTGTCCGGCGGCATGTCCCATGTCCGCCTGGTAGCCTATCGCTCGGCTCCCTCTGTTGTTCGGCTTTGAACGAAACTGTATTCCGCCGTTTCGGTTGTGCGGCGCAAGTCTGACATTGACAGCCAGATAGAAGTCCTTCACTTCCGTAGCGGACCACAGAAACTCGTTCCGTGGAATATCCTTTGTCGACTTCGCGGCAATGCTTCCTTCTTTCACTGACCAGTATTGTTTGCTCCCCTCCCAACCGGTGAGGTCCTTCCCGTTGAAAAGAGTAGTGACGCCAGGTTCCTCCTTAATGCCTTTTTTGACGCAGAACTGAGCCTGCGAAATTAGTTTCATTTTCTCGCCGGGAACCTGCCACTCCAAAGTCACCGCTGCGGCATCCGTACCAGCCAGATAATTGATCCGAAGAGGATGAAGGCCTGTCTGCAAGGCGATGTCGCCTGACAGAGCCTTGGAACCCGCTGTGTATTGCGAATCGGCGTCGATCAACAGGGCGTCGTGCAGTCGCACAACAGCCTTGCCATTTGTGGTCAGTGTAAAGTGGTACACGCCGCTCTTCGGCACGCGTAGATACCCAATGAACTGCTGTGCTCCGGATGTTGAGGCCATCCCACTCACCACCTTCTGCCCGGAAGGCTCTCGTTGGTCGAGCTGCGGCACCCAATCGAAGTTGCCGGGGTAGTCTTTGCGCATCAAACCCGGACGAGTTGGTCGTTCTGCCAATGCAGGAATCAACGCGTCGTCATAAGGCCGTTTCGCGCTCACGTCGCTACGACGTGAGCGGAGCACCGCGGCCTGGAATTCTTGCTGGGTTGGTGCGCCGGGTTTGCCGGCGAGGTCCGTCGTTTCCTTAGGGTCGTTCAGCGTGTGATAGACTTCAAAATCGCTCTGGTGATTCTTGATGTTCACGCGAACGCCCTTGTAGTCGCCGATCAGCACGCTTTGCATTTGCCCCCGTGGTCGGCCGCGCCGCGCCGCTTCGAATTTCATAAAGTTCGGCGTTTTTAAAGGGGAAAGGAACTCGGAATAGACGATGCCCCGAGGCTGTTCGCCCTGGCCGGTCAGCGTGGGGACCATGGAAACGCCGTCGCTGGCCGCTGGGACGGGAATACCAGACAGATCACAGAACGTCGCCATCCAGTCATGAAACTGAGAAGGGGCCGTCGATTCGCTTCCCGCTTGAATCATAGAAGGCCAGCGAACAATGGTGGGCATTCTCACTCCGCCTTCCCACAGGTCCAGCTTGATGCCATCGTAGCGACCATAAGTGTCCAGATAATCGGGCTGGTAAAAACCCACTTTGTCGAGGCCAGCCTCACGAAGTGTCCCATTGTCGGATGTCAGGACTACGAGTGTGCGGTCATCGATTTTCAAGTCCTTGAGAAGCTGAATCAAATCGGCAAGAGCATCGTCAAGGCGTCGAACCATCGTGGCGTGGCGCCGGGCATGATCCGGCCAGGGCTTGCCGTCATCCCCCACCGCATTGGCGACCGCGGGATGCATCCCCTTGTCGATCTCTCCCCGGGCCGTGTTGATTTGCCCATTGGCAGCAGCGTCAAGCCACTGAACGCCGCCATTCAATCCACCGCCCGGAGGATAGTTGCCCCTGGCGGTCAGGTGAGAGGTCGTGGGAATGCGTAATCCTGCATGCGGCGCCGTATAGCACAGATAGGTAAAGAACGGCTGTTTCGGTTTGGTCTTGTGATGGTCGACGATCCACTTCTTCGTGCGGGCGGTCAACAGATCGGTCGAATAGCACTTTTCCAGGCGGTCCGTCACGTCGACGAAACCATCGTAGAGCGGACGATTGCCCAACTTGGGATAGTGATAATGGGCATCTCGATGGGCCGTGTAACCGTAGAAATCGTCAAAGCCACGGAGCGTGGGGTGTGATGGGTTGGTCCTGGGAGAGCGGTCGCCGCGAACCGGTTTGATACTCAGTTGGTGTGGACCACCCGCCATTCCCCACTTACCAATCGCCGCGGTGGCATACCCTGCCTTCTTTAGTACTGAACCCAGCGTGTGGCCATTGGGTATTTCGGCATCGAACTGGAAATTGCGTCTGACGCTATGCCCCGAATGCCTGCCCGTCATCAGGGATGTCCGGGATGCCATGCACGATGGTGCGGGACAGTAATGCCGGCTGAGAATCATCCCCTCCTTCGCAAATCGATCCATATTCGGCGTCGCGAACTTCTGCTTTCCGTTACGTTGATTCTGCCAAAGAACCCCGATGTCACCGGCGCCCAGATCGTCGCAGAGAACGAAAATGATATTGGGCCGGTCCGCTGCCTTCGTCGTTTCAGCCGTTGCACTCAGTGGCATCAGAGTCGTCACGAAGCATGCTGATATCAATGCGATCGGTAACGCGTTCATTTTTATTCAGTCTCTCCCACCGAATGAAGCAGTCCGTACTGCATGGCGATCTTCTATTTCAATATTTTCGCCCGCTGCGTTGACCGACTGTTTTTGAGCCACCTGCAGTACCAGGCGTCGTCCCTATCCGGTAAGCCGGAAGTATTCTCAATGCCACAGATCAATCGAGATCGCACCGTTGGGCTGGATAGAAGTTGGCTCACAGGACCCGTTATCACTACGGTTCACTGCTGCGCCGAATACTTAGCCCACCCTTTAACTGCTTCTCTGGAAAACACCGCAGGATACGACCCAGGTGAACATGCACTTTGATGGGCGGATACGTGCAGTCTAACCAGCGGCAGGGGACTTACGATGCCCCATTGCTCCAGAAAAGTATGGCTTTGGCGAGTCCGAATGGCAATCAGTCCTTTGCAAAGGAACAGCCAGCATCGCCCGTCCCTGT
>CALGTK010000291.1 GCA_937904325.1 uncultured Planctomyces sp. | reverse complement strand
CGGGCGAAGCTCGTGAAATTCGTCAGACGGGTACCGGCCGGATAGCAGATCTAAAACGCCTTCATAGGATGAACGCGGCAGGTCGGCGAATGGAGCACTGCTTAATATTAGACGAAAAACTGCATCAGCCGGGATTGGCCCTTCAGAAACAATCGCCACAATCTGCTGAGCAAGCACGTCGAGTGGGTTTCGTGGATAGAACGTTGCTTCGACCTTGCCGTTGAGCATTCGGTCGGAAGCTGCCGCGCAGGCCAAAAGGTCGCCTCGGTAACGAGGAAAGATGATCCCTTGCGAAACGGCTCCGACGCTATGGCCGGAGCGGCCGATCCGCTGCACACCGGAGGCGATCGACGGCGGAGCGGAGATTTGGATCACCAGGTCGACGGCTCCCATGTCAATGCCCAGTTCCAGTGAAGATGTTGCCACGATTGCCGGGAGCTGGCCTTGCTTCAGCCGTGACTCGGTTTCGAATCGTGTATCTTTCGCCAATGATCCGTGATGCGCGAGTGCTATTTCTTCGTCAGCTTCGTCGTTGATAGCCGCGGCCAGACGCTCGGCCAGTCGCCGACTGTTTACGAAGATCATCGTCGATCGGTGTGACCGGATCAGCTGGACCAGTCGAGGATGAATCGCTGGCCATATGGATGAAATAGGTGGCTGATTTTCGCGTTTCCTGGCGTTACCAGATTGACTCTTTGCCTGAGCCTCAGTGAGTTGAGACATGTCTTCGACGGGAACTTCGATGGTGATATCGAGATCCCGTTTTTGTCCAGCCTCGACGATCGTCACATCTCGCGGCGTGGCGATGGGATCGTTTTGCGTGGCAAATTCCAGACCACCCAGCAACCGGGCGACTTCGTCAAGCGGTCGCTGCGTGGCTGAAAGTCCGATGCGTTGTACCGGTGGTCGTTGTGGCGTTGATCGTCGACGAAGATGTTCCAGACGTTCCAATGACACAAAGAGATGCGAACCTCTTTTGCAAGCGACAAGAGAGTGGATTTCGTCGATGATAATTGTTTCGACGTTGCCGAGAATCTCTCGCGCTTTCGAGGTGAGTATCAGGTAAAGCGATTCGGGAGTTGTGATCAGGATATCAGGCGGTGTTTTAGCAATACGTCGTCGATCGCTCGGAGACGTATCGCCGCTCCGAATGGCGACGGTCGGCAGGTCGTAGTGCTGCTCAGTATCGTCGGCGACTCGCTGAATGCCGAACAGTGGCCGTTGAAGGTTTCGTTCGACGTCGACACCAAGAGCCTTCAACGGCGAAATGTAGAGAACGGAGACTCCACGTTTCTTGGCTGCGTCGCCAGATGCTTCGACCTGATCAGTCGACGACCGCTCAAACATCAGCCGGTTGATGGCCGTCAGAAACGCAGCGAGCGTTTTGCCGGAACCTGTTGGTGCGAGCAGCAGCGTGTGCTCGCCACGTGCGATTGCCGGCCAGGCTTCAAGTTGAGCCTGAGTTGGCTCACCGAGATCCTGTAAGAACCATGTCTGGACTGTTGGATGAAATAGATCGAGCATCGAAGTTCTTCGTAGGCAAACACGTGCAGAACGAGGCGTTCTGCCGCGAATTCCAGGTTGGAACGAACCGAAGTCTATCAAGAGATGTCATGCCGGTCGCCGATGCTGTTGGTTACGGATGCTGTTGGTTACGGATGCTGGTGGTTACGGATGCTGTTGGTTACGGATGCTGTTGGTTACGGATGCTGTTGGTTACGGATGCTGTTGGTTACGGATGCTGTTGACGATAATATCTGTTCACGATCAGTCCGGAGTTGCTGCACGCTCCTTTCCTGTCAGAAAAGACTGTTTTGATGCCCTGGGAAGCCTGGTTCACAGTTGGGGTGGTCTGTCTGTTGATCATAGGTCTGGCACGTAATTTCGGGCCGCCGGATCTGCTGGCCCTTGGTGGCCTGACACTGCTGATCGTCGTCGGGAAACTGAGCGGCTCGACACGACTGCCATCTCCCGAGGACGCCGTTGCCAACTTCGGATCGACGGCTCTAGTGACGGTCGGCGTTCTTTTTGTGATTGTGACCGGGCTGACGCAAACCGGGGCGATGCATTTGCTGACGCATCGGCTGCTGGGACGACCTAAGTCCGAGACACAGGCACAACTTCGGCTTCTGCCGCCGGTCGCAGCATTAAGCGCTTTTCTGAACAACACACCAATAGTCGCAATGTTCCTGCCAGTCGTGGATGACCTGTGCCGCAAAACTGGACTCAGCCAGTCGAGGCTGTTTCTCCCGCTCAGCTATGCGGCCACATTCGGCGGACTGTGCACGCTGATTGGAACCAGCACGAATTTGATTATTAATGGTGAAATCGCACGTGCCGGACTCGAGCCACTAGGAATGTTCGAACTGTCGTGGGTCGGAATTCCCTGCGCCACCGCCGGGATGATGTACATTCTGGTGTTCAGTAAAATCCTGCTTCCCGATCGTCGGCCGGCGATTAGTCTCAGTGATGATCCTCGACAATACACGGTCGAGATGACTGTCTTGTCTGGTGGTCCACTAGTCGGGCAGAGTGTCGAAAAGGCGGGACTGAGACATCTGCCGGGTTTGTTCCTTGCGGAAATTTCCCGAGCGGACGACGTTATTCCGGCCGTCGCCCCGACGGAAAAGCTGCAGGCTGACGACCGGTTGGTTTTCGTCGGGATAATCGAATCGGTTGTCGACCTGAAGAAGATCCGCGGCCTCGTGCCGTCAGACGAACAGGCCGCGACGGTCAACGTGCCCGATACGCATCGCTGCCTGATCGAAGCAGTTGTTTCGAACCGCTGCCCGTTGATCGGCAAGACGATCCGTGATGGACAGTTTCGCTCAACTTATAATGCGGCGGTTCTCGCGATTGCTCGAAGCGGAGAACGGATCAACGCCAAACTCGGAGATGTCGTTCTTCAACCCGGCGATACATTGCTTTTGGAATCGCACACGGCGTTCGCAAAGAAGCAACGAAACTCACAGGACTTTTTCCTGGTTAGCAGTGTCGAGAATTCAGCACCAATTCGTCACGGCCAGGCGGGCATCGCACTGGCCATAATGGCGGCAATGGTGGCGGTCGTCACGATCGGTTTGCTGGATATCATGACGGCGGCAATGGTTGCGGCAGGACTGATGGTGGGGACTCGCTGCTGCACTGGCACCGAAGGACGCCGCAGCGTCGACATATCGTTGCTGCTTGTTATTGGCTCGGCACTGGGGCTGGGCAAAGCGTTGGAGACAAGTGGCGCTGCAGCAACGATTGCGGAAGCAATAATCAATTTTGCTGGTGGAAATGAACGTGCTGTCCTCGTCGCGCTCTATCTGGTGACGATGATTTTTACCGAGTTGATCACCAACAACGCCGCGGCAGTTCTAATGTTTCCCATCGCGCTGGCATCTGCAAAGAAGCTCGGTGTTGACGACCCGCGACCATTGATTGTTGCCGTGATGATTGCTGCCTCGGCTGCATTCGTCACGCCGTTTGGGTACCAGACAAATCTGATGGTCTACGGTCCCGGTGGATATAAGTACTCCGACTATGTCCGCTTCGGCCTGCCGCTTGGACTGCTATTTATGACGATTTGCGTGATCCTGGTTCCTCTGATCTGGTGATTGAGGCCCGGTGTCTGTTGATTCTTACCCGCTTCAGACAGTGGCAGCGAGGCAGCAAGTCGTAATTGTCTTGAAAATTAATCATACCTGCGATTTCACCACGGTCAGGGTCTGTTGACAATGTCACGGTGCGTTGCGACTGATCAGCGACCGGATGTTTGAATTCGCGAGTTGGCTTGAGGAAAGGATTCCGAGGCCTGCTATTGATCCCGTGAATGAACATGCATCTGATAATGAATTGACGAATGCATGTTTCGGGGACCGGAAATACATCCCGAAGACATTTGGGACTTTTAACTGACTGATGCCTTTGTTGATGCGTGAAAGGCACTGAATGCCGGGCGACCTGCTTGACCAGATCGGGAAGCCGTCAGGCTAGATTCTTGAGTTGGGTTGTGCTCCCGGTGAAGCACTCCTGCATCTGCACAAAGTACGCCCGCAGCATTGACTGCATGGGATCGACTATTCAGAGGTCGAGATGAATTCAACCGAAAAGTTTCCTGGGCGTAAAGGAGTAGCCGCAACGATTCACTTCGGAGATTTTCGTGACGTTGAGTTATCGCAGCAGTTTGACATGGTTATGTCTTTCGGGCTCATCGAACATTTCGATGACCCTGTACTGCTTGTCAAGGATCATGCTCGACTTTGTGCGCCAGGTGGTCGGGTCGCTTTAACAGTTCCAGATTTTGCGACGCCGGTCAATCGATTCCTGATGAAGCATTGTGACCCTCCTGGCTACGAGAAACACCACCTGCAATTATGGATCGCCAAGCGTTGCAGGCTGCCTTCGAAGCGGTCGGACATTCAGAATGTAAAGGTCGGTTCCGCACAGGAGTGGAGGATATACCCAGGGGGATGGGGTCTTCCACGCGGCCGGATTAACCACCTGCTTTCGTAGTTCTGGAGCCTGGCGGCCTGTCTGAGCCGGATCAACGACACACTGTGGGCGGTTGGGCAGGTGCCTCTTGCAGGCATTCAGACTACTGAAACCAAAGCGGCCTGAGTCTTTGGAATTAACCCGTCTGGCTTGTCGGTTAATCGCTACTGGCAGTTGAGGTAGATTGGGCTGGACCAGGCGATGTGGCCGTCTTCCTGCACAGCGCAGATGTAGATCGGGTTGTCACCCTTCCCGAGTTGCTTTGCTGTTGGAGTAAACTCCAGCGAGTAATCGCGAGGTCCGTCGGCGGGTGGCAAGCGGTAGGCGGAGATTGCTTTTCCGAGGCCACCTGCTGAACGGGTTCGGCCTTTGATGTCCAGATCGGAGACCTGTGCCTTCAACGACTTCTGTGTGGTTGACAGTTTAATTGATCCCGCCGTTGGCTGTTTAAGATCCACGATCAGTCCAGCGATTCCTCCCGTAGTGATGGATTGCCATTTCAAGTGGCGTTTGCCGATTTGCTGGCAGCGTTTTTCCTGATTCCAGAAATTGATCGTTTCGAATTTATCAATACTGTTTCCAGTGATTTTGAGCTCTCCATCCCACGTCACCTGACGGCCTCGTCCACGAACTTCGGCGCCTCTCCATAGCAGCTTGAGACGGTTGCTGAGTTTGTCCTTTTCGTAGGGACGCACCGTCTCAAGAACTTTCATGGCATTGCGAATCTCGATCCGCTCGATGGGAGCTGTTCCTGAGACGCTGATTTGAATCGTCGGTGCGCTGTCTTTCTTAACGGGGACGACGCTGCCCATCGGGTTTCCGTTATCCGTCGCGACGTCCAGAAAGATGCGTGCTCCGGTTGTCGCGTAGACTTGTCGGCACTGGTACGCATTCCAGATATGATCTCGATCCAGCTTATCTGCTAGAATACAGGTGAGTCCGCCGTAGCTGCCAAAAGTGCTCGCTCCTGGATAACTTGCGCCCGGACGGCCCTTATGTCCGTCAGAATTCGCGACGATGCCGATTCGATATCCTCGGCTGAACGCGTCGGCGAGCATCCATTCAAAAGTTCCCCACGCCGAATGGATTTCGATAACAGGTTCCAGATCTTCCCGGTGTCGCTGTAGATCTGCGAAACGGCCTCCGACATGCGGTACAAGCATTGCTTCGTAACCACAATCGGTAACTCTGTCAAAAAGATCTTCCACCGTGCTGCTGCAGGGAGTGGCCGATTCGGTCGCTTCGACAAGTGCTCGGCTGCTGCGGCTGATGATTCCTCCTTCGTGTTTGAAGAAGACGTTTCGGTCGCCGCCGAGTCCTGTGTTGCCACTCCACTCCCAACCGGGGAAGACGACGAAGCGTCCATCCCTGTTGAATCGGGCGGTTGTTTCGTTGATGGTCTGCCAGAAATCGTCGGTGATCTGAAAGTCATTGCCCTGATGCCCACAGACATCGACGAATGCGCGATCGCGAGCGAAGCGAAAGTATCCATCGATTGTGTTCGTGCCGACAGTTTCTTCGCTTTGGCCGTGGATGTCCGCCCAGAAGCGGCCGGACTGCTGGCTCGCTGAAACGATGCACGGATTGGTGATCGCCGATAGTCCGGTCTCGTCATCGTTGATCAACGTTCGAAACGGTCCTGCTACGGACGGAGCAGTGCACGGGATTTTCCAGGGAGTGCCAACAGGGTTCCCCCAGGCATCTTCGCGCTTGACTCGTAAGGAGAGTTTTCTGCCTGTCGTGGCAGTCGTTGGGGATGTGGCTGCGAGCTTAGAGGGAACGCCTGGGCCGATTCGAAACGTTGGTGAATTCGGCAATTCTTCATAGACGTAAGTGGCGTAGCGATCGACCAGGACCTTCAGTTCGAAAGTGTCTTCGAGAAACGTCTGCATTCTCCAGCCCGGAGAACCACCTGACGTATCGCCAATTGTCAGGGTGATGGTTTCGCCTTCCCGCAGGTAACCCTGCAGAACCTTGACGTGCAGCGTCCGTCCCCACGGGCGGCGAAAGTCTTTGACGTCATAGCGAAGTTGCAGGTGGGCACCGTTGGATGCTATCGCCGTCGTGTAGTGCGGCGCCGAGGGGTCGTCAAACTGAGGGATGCCGCTGTCGGTCGCGTACCGCATCACTATTTTCAGCGAGCCGGTGTCGTCAACTCCTGAAAATCCAGCGGTGTAATGCAGCACGCAGGTCTGCCAGCTACCGGCCGTGATGGTGCCTTTCAGGGAGCATGTTGCCTGGCCGAGTTCACACGTGTTATCTGCCATGAATTTTATGATTCTCCGAGCAGTTTTTATGGCCAGGTAAGATGTGAAGTTAGAAGTCTCCATGCACCTCTTCGTTCTGCATCGACCCCAGTGCAGCGAAAAGTTTAATGTTGATCGAATCTGCGATGAATCGAATGGAACCATCGGCGAGGCCAACGTGAATGCCACCAACATGGTCACTGCCTGGCTCTTCAAAGAAGTTGCTGTTTGGGCCACGGCACCGATTGCTGCATGTTGAAAAGACAGTTGGCGAACCTCCAATCGCCCAGCCGTCCTGACTGAAGTTACCCATCGAAATATCCAGACGTTCAAGTTCTCCGAGCATGATCGTGTTGGTCGTACCGTCTGTGATTTCTCGCATTCGTGTGGCGGAGTTTACTCGAAACATACCCTTGCAGGGGGCTTCCGGGCGGTTTCCGGTCGCGACTCGCCAGAACTCGTGAGTGCCGCAGTCGTGGAATCCATTACACGCTCCTAAACACGTGCCATAGTCGTTGCCGCCTTTTGTCCAACCTTGAAACATTCGGGCATCGCTGTGGGCGTCGCTCCGTCGTGACGGGCAATAAAAAATGGAGATGTCGGTCTCGCCGACGGTACGGTTTCCGGATGGGCTGAGTTCAAAATTCCAATCTTCGTAAAGAGTATTATGTTCGATGTACGGCAGGATTTGCAGCATCCAGCTTGTCCCGTGAAATCCCGCGCCGGACTGCGCTTCTATCCAGGAATCGGAAGCACCGAAACCAAAGCCCAGACTGCAGATCACGACGGTTGCCTGATGATTGACTGTCACCAGAGCTGGAGGAAACGTCGTGTGAGTTTCTTCGTAGTTGTGAAGAGCCACTGCCAATTGCTTCAGGTTGTTCTTGCACTGTGCTCGACGAGCAGTTTCGCGAGCTTGTTGGACCGCTGGTAACAGCAGGGCGACGAGGATCCCGATGATCGCTATAACGACGAGAAGTTCGATCAGCGTGAACCCAGCGCGGTGTCGACAGTTGGTCGTCATTTCTGAATCCTTAAGCGGTCGCCGACAATCTTGTACTGAACATTTTATATCGACATTCAGAAGGTTCGCCGACTAAACGAACCGAGGCAACTTCGGACTATCTGAGCTCTTTGTAATGACCTGACAATGAATACGTCGGTACACTTATGTAGGGTCGTTGCTCGACTCGTTCGTTATAAGCAGGACAGCCTGTTCCTGCTGCCTTATGCCCGGTTCATGTCTGCCTGGTCAGTTCTGCCCGAACCTGTTTCTGGTCTATGATCTGAATGTTGCTGCATTGTTTGTAGAACCCTCAAACTGCCATCAGGCTCAGGCTGCAACATTTAATTAAGAACAGTTTTGACGCTCCGGCGGCTTTCAAGCAGCAGAGTGTCGACCACCCATGACGTATTGAGACTTGGAGAAACGGATCATGCGGGAACGTACTGCCGTGGCGTACTGGCTGTTACTTTCGGTCAGCACCCTGTTGTTTGGGATTATCGAGTCGGGTGATGCTGCTGAGCCGACTACATCAGCGACTTTTAAACGTGAAACGGCCGAGATGATTTACGGTCTGATGCCGCGTCAGGAAACCGGCGCTCTGGAATTCCTCGAGCGGCATCCTGAATATGACGGTCGTGGAGTTGTCGTGGCGATTTTCGACACTGGTGTTGATCCTGGAGTCGTTGGTCTACAGACAACGCCGGGTGGTCGGCCAAAAGTGATCGACATTGTCGACGCGACTGGCTCGGGGGATGTTAACATGTCCAACGTAGTCACGCCGGATGATGGAAAAGTCACCGGGCTTAGTGGGCGAGTTCTCAAGCTCGACCCGAGATGGAAGTTGTCCGATAGCGAAATCCGCATCGGCATGAAAGCTGGCTACGAAATTTTCCCGCACGAACTGGTCGATCGCGTCAAGAAACATCGTCATCAAGCGTTCATGCAGAAGCAGCGGAAACTTGAAAACGAACTGCGAAGCCAGATCGAAAACTTTGTCAACGACGACAAGGACAAGTCGCAGGTCGACAAGACTGAGCTGGAAAAACGACTCGCTGCTCTGATCGCAGCAGGGAAGAGTTATAAAGATCCGGGTCCTCTGTATGACTGCATTGTATTTCACGATGGCGAGCACTTTCGTGCGGTCGTCGACACCGACGAAGACGGAGACCTTGCTGACGAAAAATCGATGACGAATTATCGCGTCGCTCGTGAGTATGCTCAGTTCGACGAAGTGTCGCTGTTGAACTTCGGAGTCAACATTTACGAAGGCGGCAAAGTGCTTTCGATCGTGGCTGACGCGCATCCGCACGGGACTCACGTGGCGGGTATCGTCGCTGGCTACTATCCGAACCAGCCGGAATGGAACGGTGTGGCTCCTGGAGCTCAAATTGTTTCCGTCAAGATCGGCGATACCTACATCGACGGCATGGAGACCGGACAGGCTTTGATTCGCGGTACGAAGACGGTTCTTGAGAACAACTGCGATCTCGTCAACATGAGCTTCGGCGAGCCAACCAAGGCTCCGGACAAAGGACTCATTATCCGTTACTTCGAGGAACTGGTCACGAAGCACGGCGTCATTTTCTGTGCGAGTGCCGGCAATTCAGGGCCAGCTTTGTCGACGGTTGGAGCGCCTGGGGGAACTTCCTCATCACTGATCGGCATCGGTGCACATGTTTCACCGAAAATGATGGAAGCTCAGTATGCACTCCGTGCGACGTTCTCTGATCGACCTTACACATGGAGTTCTCGAGGCCCAACTTTCGACGGTGACATCGGTGTGGACCTGTTTGCTCCAGGCGGAGCGTTCGCCCCTGTCCCGCAGTGGACTCTTCAGAAAAGTATGCAGATGAACGGGACTTCGATGGCGTCGCCAAACTGCTGCGGCAACTTTGCGCTTGTTCTGTCTGGTCTTAAGTCGGAGAAAGTAAAATACAACCCGGAAAGCGTACGACGCGCATTTGAGAACACCGCTCGGTGGATCGAAGACGCGTCACCGTGGGCTCAGGGAGCTGGTCTTATTCAGACGCCGGCTGCGTTCGACGCATTGAAGCGTGACGTGAATCGAAGTGCCGAGCCGTACCGTCTCGAAGCAACTCTTTCGAATGGCAACCGCGGAGTTTACCTGCGAGAGCCGCACGAAGCCGGTGACGCTGCTCAGCCGCAGGAATACCGAGTGGTCATCAAACCGCTCTTCCATCCAGATGCTACCAGCCAGGAGAAGGTTGATTTCCGAATTCGGCTGGAACTCCAGAGCACCGAAGACTGGGTTCAAGCAGGCCCGGAAGCGACGCTGTCATCGGTAGGCGACCTGATTTCCATTTTCGTCGATCCAACTTCACTCGATGCAGGAGCACATTACGCGGAAGTGCAAGGCATCGACCCTCAGCATCCTGAACGAGGTCCATTGTTTCGGATTCCGGTCACGATTCTCAGGACGGTTCCGACGATCAAAGATTCGGACAACGAGTTACGCGAAGAACTTGAAGAGGATGGGATTGCGCACGTGGTTGACGGCTGGATGGAAGAATACATTGAGAATATGACACCCGGTCGCATCGAACGTCGATTTATTGCTGTTCCCGACGGAGCGACCTGGGCAGATCTGCGTTTGCATATGGTGCCGCGCAGAAACGGCGGGCGAGCTCGCATGTTCATGGTTCATGCCTTGCAGGCAATCCCTGGATTGACAAATCGAGACGGTGAAAAGAACAACTTTGTCGTCCTGGAGCCCGAGACTCCGAAGGTTGTCAGCTTTCCTGTGCAGCCTGGCCGCTCCATGGAACTGGCGATATCGCAATACTGGAGCAGTCTTGGTGACTGTGATCTGAACTACGACTTGACCTTCCATGGTCTGACCCCCGATCAGCGTGAAGTCCGTCTTCAGCCGGGCGATGAAGCCGTGCGAGTCGAAGTTGCGACGCCGCTGCAGTACGAAAAGCTCGCTCCGTCCGCGAAGCTGACCAGGGTTCGCCGTCTCGTGAAACCGACTTCGTCAAAGATCACACAGCTGGCAGAAGATCGTGACGGCTTCGGTGAAGATCGACAGTTCCATTTGCTGGAATTGTCTTACCCGATCGACCAGAAGTCCGGCGGTTCTGTCACTCCGAGTTTTGCAAAGACCGGTGATCTACTGTACGACTCAGAGTACGGTGGTCATGTCTGGGCGATCTTCGAAAAGAATGGTCGTCGAGTCGCGACTGACGATATATGGCCGGACGCGGTGTCGCTCGGTAAAGGCAGTTACACACTGAAACTATGGCTGCGGCACGACAATCGGTCGAAGCTGGAATCGCTCAAGTCTTCAGTGATGTCGCTGGATCGTTCGCTCGGTTCGCCGGTTTCCCTGTCAGTCTACGCGACTTTGATTGACGCGATGCAGGGCGGGGCGAAGTTCAGCAGCAAGTGGCTCGCGCCTGGGCAGAAGCAGAGATTATTCGTCTCAAACGTTTCGTCCGCTCCGCCTGGAACGCTGGCCGGCGACATTCTTCTGGGATCGATCACGTATGGCGAAGAAGGAACGCACGATGGGGCAGGGCAGTTGCCGGGCGGATTCCCGGTCAGTGTGGTCGTTTCAACGACGCACGCTGCGTCTGCATCTTCAGGAAGTGATTCAGCGAAGTCCTCGCTGCAGAGTTTTGACGATTCACAGTCTGGCGATGCCGCAAAGAATCCTCAGGCGATGCTCGTTCGAAAACTGCGTGAAGCAAGACTTGAATTTATCAACTCGCTGTCAGTCGATGCCGACCGAAAAGCTTTTAATCGCCTGATTCAAGAAGCATTGAAGAAGGACAAGAACGATCTGACTGTGCTTGTCGTGAAACTTCGCAAGCTCGATGAGGAAAAGTCACGAAAAAAACGGTTGAGCGAAGTGGTCGAGGCCGCAGACGCCGTGCTTGCTCAGCTGGACGAAGGAGCAATTGCTCTGGCACTGACGGGACAAGCGGCGGCTGACGATAAGGCTGCTGCAATGGGTCGGAAGAGTGCCGAGAAGAAAAAAGCACTGTTGATCGACACGCTTTATCGCAAAGGCCGGGCACTTGGTTACATGGAACTGCCGGAAGTCGTCGCAAAACAGAAGATCAAGGATGTAAAGGCTCACGAAAAAGAATTCGAGGCGACTTACAAAGCTCTCAGTAAATGGGTGGCCCCAACGGGCAGCGACTACTTCCTGCTGCACATTCGGCGGGCTGCTCGAAAACAGCAGCTCGGTGAATCGCTCAAATGGCTCAACAAGTACAGCAGTGGAGCGGCTCCCAACTACTGGTACTTGGAAAAACGCCGTAAGCTCTACGAAGCGCTCGGCTGGGACCACCTCGCAGAAAATGCGTGGCAGCTCCGAACGTCGCATTTTCCGAACGGAAAACCGTAAGGAGCTGAACTGACTTGAGTGAATGAATCCAAAACCGCTCGGCTTGGGCCTTGGTCCCCTGAACGAGCTGTTTTTTAAGCTGCGCAGGGCGCTTCGGTTTATAAGTTGGTCGGGGAACGTTGATTACGAGTGGTGAGATGTGTGGATGTTCGCGCGAGGCTCACGTCGAGATGCCACAATCGCTACCGTCATGACAGTCCCTCGCCTCGGTTCCCCGGTGAGGTTTCAGTGCCAACTGTCCGGTGCTTGCGAGCAACTCGATGATTCGATTTTGCCTCTGTCTGTGTCTTGCTGTTGTGACTGGTCAGGCCACCAACGCTCAACAGTCCGTACGAACTCATAAAGCCGAGGATCGCGAACCGCTTCGATACCTGCTTTACACGCCGCAGGCCGAGCCTCAGCCGGCAGATGGTTTTCCACTCGTTCTGTTTCTTCACGGCGGTGGCGAAGGTGGTAACGATATTCGAAAGGTTACCAGGCACGGTCCGCCGAAACTGATCGAGCAGGGAAAGCAGTTTCCGTTCATTGTGGTCTCGCCGCAGAATCCCAGCGAAACCCAGTTCTGGGATGATCAGCAGATAATCCGTCTACTGGACGAACTCGAATCGGAACTGCCTGTCGACAAGTCGAGAGTCTATCTGACTGGTTTAAGCCGCGGTGGTTATGGCGCATGGAGAACGGCGATTCAGAATCCGGATCGATTTGCGGCCCTTGTCCCAATCTCTGGCGGTGGCGCGGTTCCTTACGCAAAGAAATTGATTGACGTGCCGACGTGGGTCTTTCACGGAGCAAAAGATCCGGTGATCCCGATCGTCGAGTCGCAGCGAATGGTGGACGCACTCCGCGAAGCCGGCTGTAACATAAAATTCACGATCTACCCAGAGGCAAAGCACGATGCGTGGACCGCGGCTTACGACAACCCCGAACTCTACAAGTGGATGCTGGACCAGAAGCTCGCCGTGTCGACTTCATCCACCCACGGCAAGGCGCCACGGGATCAGCCGACAGCTAAGACCGAAGAGGCCGTCTCAATCACTACAGACTTTCCCGGCGGGAACGCGATCGTCGAGAAAATCGAAGGCAACGTAGTGACGCTGAAGCCGGATTTGCGAGGCGGACGTGACTGGTTCTACTGGTCGATTGAGTGTCAGGTTAACTCATCTCGAAAGCTGCGGTTCGTATTGCCAGAGAAAAAATATGCGAGCAATATTGGAATGCAGGGGCCGGCGATCAGCAGTGACGGCGGCCAGACATGGGACTGGCTCGGAGCGGCTTCTGTTGATGGCTCTGCTTTCGAGTGCGCATTTGAGGCCAACAGGCCGTTGCGACTGTCTGTTACGATTCCGTACATGCAGAGTAACCTTGATCGACTGCTGGACGATCAACAAAGCAACAAACATCTGACTGTTACGGAGTTAGCTGAAACTCGCGAAGGCCGCCTTGTTGAACTGCTGCAGATCGGCCAGCCGGGAGCCGGTCGAATTCCCGTGCTGACGACCGCTCGACATCACGCCTGCGAGACGATGGCCAGCTATCTATTGGAAGGGTTTCTGCAGGCGGCGATGTCTGACACCGAGGCGGGCAGGACATTTCGCAATCGATACGTTCTATTCAGTGTGCCGATCGTCGACAAAGATGGAGTTCACAACGGCGACCAGGGCAAGAACCGCAACCCACATGACCATAACCGGGACTACATCGATGACCCGTTGGGGGGCCAGCCACTTTACCCGGAAGTGACCGCGATCATGAAGCTGCGAGAAGCCAAAGGCATCCGCATCGCCGTTGACTTCCACTGTCCGACATTGTGGATGGACTATCACCAGGTTATCTATTTCGTCGGTCCGAAGGACGTTCCCGTGCACAACCACGCCAACGTCACGCAGCTTGCCGGCGGGATCAAAGCAGAGTTCCCCGAAACCGCTCCCCGAGGATGCCTGGTCATGCTCAAGAGCAAACGAACTCCCGGTCATTTCTCGGACTATTTCTCCCGCGGCAAAAACACCATGATGGCCACGACGCTCGAATTTCCATACGCCTCACCAGGCAGGGAAATGACGCCGAACGCCTGTGTGGGCTACGGTCAGATGTTGCTTCGAGCATGGAATATGGCAGAGTACAGGTAAATTAAGGAGCGAATCGCAGCAAATGTTCTACATTTTGTCCCCGAGATAATCGTGTCCGGCATCTTCGGTTTAAATCCGCTGGATGATGAACGCCTTAGTTGTGTTTGTGGTGAGTTTTACTCTCCGACACGATGGTGTTTGCTTTGGCAAAGAGGGCGGCTGAAACCGACCGCAATTCGAGTACGTCTCCCAGTGTCGATCATTAAACCAGTTGCCAACGATTTGCATGTCGATGAGGTGAGAGATCGCCGATCGATTGATGCGGACAGAACACTTCTGGTCCCTCTTGCAAAAGTATTGATTTTCTGAGTATTCATCGTTCCTGTTGAAGCACTATAACGATTCTGGCACCAGTTTTTTGACTACTGAGTTTGAGGTTTATTCATGTTCCGGATCGTTGATCAACTACTCGC
>CALGTK010000290.1 GCA_937904325.1 uncultured Planctomyces sp. | reverse complement strand
GATGTCATCGACGAAGCTGGTGCTCGCATTCGCCTGAAATCAATGGTTCGTCCACCGGATCTGAAAGAAATTGAAGAAGAAGCAGAACGGCTCAATCAGCAGAAGGAAGAAGCTGTCGCCAATCAGGATTTCGAAAAAGCTGCTGCACTTCGCGATTCGGCTGACAAGTTGAAGAAGAAGAAAGAGCAGCTCACGAACGAGTGGCGTGAGAAGTCAAAAGAAAACGAAGGTGTTGTTGACGAAGAAGTCATTGCCGAAGTTGTGGCGAAGATGACCGGTATTCCGCTGACTAGACTCTCCAGCGAAGACGCCGTGCGTTTGCTGCAGATGGAAGATGAAATGCACGAACGCGTCATTAGCCAGGACGAGGCCATTAAGCAGGTCTCAAAGGCTGTTCGACGAAGTCGCAGTGGTCTTAAAGATCCGAAACGGCCGACTGGTTGCTTCCTGTTTGCAGGTCCGACCGGTGTTGGTAAGACGTTGCTCGCCAAGACCCTGGCTGAATTCATGTTTGGTGATCAGGAAGCTCTGATTCAGATCGACATGTCAGAGTACATGGAGAAGCACAACGTTAGTCGTTTGATTGGTGCCCCTCCGGGATACGTTGGTTTCGAAGAAGGCGGTCAACTCACCGAGAAGATTCGTCGACGTCCGTACGCCGTGGTACTGATGGACGAAATCGAAAAGGCTCACCCGGACGTCTTCAACATGATGCTGCAGATCATGGAAGAGGGTCATTTGACCGACAGCTTCGGTCGAATGGTCGACTTCAAGAACGTGATCATGATCATGACAACAAACGCTGGTGCTCAGGCAATTGCGCACGGAGCTGGTTTCGGTTTTGGTAAAAAATCGGAAGAAGCTGACTATGGCAACATGAAAAAAGAAGTCATGTCTGTGCTTGAACGTGATTTTAAACCGGAATTCCTCGGTCGACTCGACGAAGTAGTCGTCTTTAAGAAGCTCGCCGGCGAAGATTTGAAATTGATCATCGACATCGAATTGGCGAAGGTCAAAGAACGTCTTGGCGAACGTGGACTTGGCATCGAACTCGACGATGCTGCGAAAGAGTTCATTATCAAGTCTGGTGGTGATCTGGACTACGGTGCCCGTCCATTGAGACGTGCAGTGGAGCAGGCGATTGAAGATCCGTTGTCAGAAGAATTGCTTCGAGGTGCTTTCGAAGGCAAGAATCACATCCTGGTTACGGTCACGACAGTCAGCGATCAGGATCGACTTGGATTTGAAGGCGTCGTCAAAGGCGTTGAAGATCTGGTTGTGGAAGAAGCTAAGGAAGAAGTCGCAGCGGCCGCGGAGTAGCTTTCGAACGACGTGGTTACGTTTGCTGGCTTGAGTTAATAGCTTGAGAAGCCTCGTCTGGTTAAGGCGAGGCTTCTTTTGATACCTGCAGGGACGATTTCAGGATGAACGTTCTGGTACTGGCTCCACACCCGGATGACGAAGTTCTTGGTTGTGGAGGGACCATCTGTCGGCACGTCGCCGACGGAGATTCGGTGTTCGTGATGGTGGCCACTCGCGGGATGGCGGAACTCTATCCCGATGAGGCCGTCGACGCTGTTCGGGCAGAAGCTCGCAGTGCTCATGCGAAACTCGGCGTCAGCGAAACACGATTTCTTGACTTTCCAGCACCGGCTCTGGACACCGTTCCACGCTATAAACTTGCTGGAGCGGTCTCGGATTGCATCCACGATTTTCAGCCAGAAGTGGTCTATGTACCGCATCACGGCGACATTCACAGTGACCATTTTCACCTGCACCAGGCGGCGCTTGTTGCGTCACGTCCGCTTGAAGGGTGTCCTGTAAATCGCATTCTCGCCTACGAAACTCTGTCGGAAACGGAATGGGCGCCCCCGCAGATGGATGCTGTCTTCTATCCGACAGTGTTTATCGACGTTTCGGAATTTCTGCAGTGTAAGCTGGATGCCATGTCCCGTTTCGAGTCTCAGGTGAAAGAACCCCCGAACGCTCGGTCACTTCGAAATATTACGGCCCTGGCTCACTATCGAGGGGCAACGGTAGCGAGTGACGCTGCCGAGAGTTTCATGCTTATCCGCGAAATTATTCGCTGAGGCGGATGCATCATGTCGAGCATATTCGTGTGAGTTTCGACACATTGTGTGTCCCGCTGAGTTGTATCACTGACTAACTCATATTGGTGCGATTTCAGCCGAATGTTATAAATGCGGAAATGAGTTCCCGCTCAGGGTACGTGAATTTCTTCGGTCACAAATCGATACATCAGTTGGCACGGGGCGACCTTTGCCGGTACAGCAATGGAGTTCTGTCAGGATGGCTGAGCCAGATTTTTGCGAATTAATTGACGAGTTATTTGAACTCGATCCCGGAACGGCTACTAGTTTGACTGTCCTTAAAGAGATTCCGAGCTGGAGCTCGCTCACGTTCGTCGGCCTGATTGCGATGATCGATGAGGAGTACGGGATTGCTCTTTCGCCAGGCGTGATTATGTCCAGTGAAACCGCTGGAGATCTCGAACAGAAACTGCGGGAGATGCTCTCAGCCGGCGAGGCTGCGTAGGATACTTAGGGCGCTTAGGCAGTGTTCGTTTGGGGCAATGTCATTGATACGTTGAGTCTTTTGAGAGCAAGGAAGCTTTCATGTCGATCGTCCGAGTTGAAAATGTCCGTTTGGCAGGGCTCGCGTCGGCAGTTCCCGACTTCGTTCGCACCGTCGATGATGATGTTGAGCGTTTTCAGTCGGAGGATTTTCGCAAGATCGGTGAAAGCATTGGCGTGACATCGCGCCGAATAGCCCCTGAAGGAGTCTGCTCGTCGGATCTCTGCGTCGCCGCTGCGGAACGACTTCTCGACGAATTGAATTGGGATCGTGAATCGATTCAAGCTCTGTTGTTCGTAACACAGACTCCCGATTTTCGAGCACCGGCAACCGCATGCACTTTGCAGTCTCGGCTTGGTTTGCCGACGAACTGCGCGGCCATGGACATCAATCTTGGATGTTCAGGCTATGTTTACGGGCTCGCGACTGCAGCGCAGTTTGTCCAGGGGATGGCCAACGGTCAGGAAAACGGCGGCCGCGTGCTTCTACTTGTTGGGGACACGATCACTCACTTTGTCTCTCCGGATGATCGGGCCACGGCGCCTCTCTTTGGCGATGCCGGATCTGCAACGGCTCTTGAGTTCTCGTCGTCGGCTGAGCCAATTGTATTTTCATTAGGGACCGATGGACGGGGTCTTAACCATCTGATTGTTCCGGCTGGAGGTGCTCGTCAACCTCGCACGAAAGCAACAGGAATTAGAACGGTACGCGAATCAGGCAATATTCGCAGCGACGAAGACATGTACATGAACGGTGCTGAAGTGTTTTCGTTTGCTTTGCAGGAAGTGCCGAAAATGGTTCGTAGCACTCTGGCTGAGGCTGGGTGGACAATCGACGAAGTTGACGGGGTGGTCATGCACCAGTCGAACGGAATCATGTTGAAGCATCTTCGCAAGCGATTGAAAGTCGATGAAGACAATTTCGTGATCGCTCTGGAAGGCTATGGCAATGCAAGTTGTGCATCAATTCCTCTGGCCATGACGCATCAGTGGGCTCAGACAGGGCTACGTCAGAAACGAAGGCTTGTGCTCGCTGGATTTGGACTTGGCTGGTCATGGGGCGGTGCGGCGGTCACGTGCAACGACATGGCGATGCCGGAGCTGGTTATCTACGAAACTCCGCAGGGTGAAGACACCTCTACTGCAATCAAAGAGGCTGCTTGAGATGCACAACCCAATGGCTCTTGATGGCCGCACAGTGCTGGTTACCGGAGCTTCATCGGGACTTGGGCGTGCGATCAGTGTACTCATCAGCAAGCTGGGCGGACGAGTTGTGCTTGTGGCACGAAATGTCGAACGACTTTCTGAAACGCTGTCGCTAATGGATGAAGGCGAGCATCGGGTTGAACCATTTGACCTGAACGAGCTGGAAGGCATCCCTCGCTGGATGAAACAGTTGACTTCCGAAGTCGGACCGCTCGACGGACTTGTTCACAGTGCGGGCCTTCATGCAACGCTCCCGCTGCGGGTGCTAAAGCCGTCACGGCTGGACGAGCTGATGAAGGTTAACGTTTCGGCGGCGATGGTTCTCACTAAAGGCTTCCGGCAACGGGGCGTGCAGGCAGAGCGGGGTAGTGTTGTTTATCTAGCGTCCGTGGCCGCTCTGGCAGGCTCGCCCGGTAATGCTGGCTACTCTGCGACGAAGGGCGCTCTGGTTTCGATGTGCCGGTCGCTTGCAGTTGAGCTTGCCCCGGAGCAGATTCGCGTTAACTGCCTCGCTCCCGGCTGGGTGCCGACCGATTTGGCTGCAAAGGCTGGAGAGAAACTAAAGGATGCCCAACTTCAGGCTATTTCTGACATGCATCCATTAGGCCTCGGGCACCCGGACGATGTAGCCAATGCGACAGCATTTCTTCTTGCAGAAACCGGTCGCTGGATCACTGGACAGACGCTGGTGATCGATGGCGGATATACGTGTCACTGATTGTGGCCCGTTTTCAGAAGTAGACGGGCACGATGTCGATCAGAGATGAGGGGTAACGATGAGTTCAATGCAAAAGAATCGGCTGCTGATCATCGGAGCGGGTGGCTTTGGGCGAGAAGTTCTGCAATGGGCTCAGGATGTTCAGGCTCAAGGTTGTGTCGACTGGGAAGTTGGTGGATTCCTTGATACGAATCCGCAAGCGTTTAAAGAGTTCGACATTGATCTCCCTGTGCTCGGTAGTCCGGAAGCCTGGCAGCCATCGCCGGAAGATCGGTTTGTCTGCGCAATCGGTGATCCGACGATCCGCCTCTGCATTTGCCGAGGACTTCAGGCACGCGGAGCAGATTTTGTTTCGCTGATTCATCCGTCAGCGATCGTTGGCTCACGATGTGACATCGGAACGGGAACGATTCTCTGTCCCGGCGTGACGGTGACGGTCGATGCGACGATTGGCGATTTCGTGATCCTCAACATTCGTTCTTGCGTCGGGCATGATGCTCGCGTTGGAGATGGCTGCACGATAAACGACTTCTGTGACGTCACCGGAAATGCAAAGCTTGGCGAAGGAGTATTCCTTGGCAGTCACTCGTCAGTGACTCCGTCAGCCAGCGTCGGCGACTATGCCCGAGTTGGCGCTGGCAGTGTTGTTGTTCGCCGAGTTCGTGCGAACACGACTGTCATGGGTCCAACGGCAAAGCGTATTGATTGGACGGCTGAGTCCGCAGCTTCGTCTGACGCGGCATGATCCCTGTTAGATTTTCGTGAGACGATTGACGTATCGGCGGTGTTCATTCTATGCACCGCATAGATTGCTGCGTTCATCCTCTCAGGAGCTCTCTGGATATGTCGTTAAATCGTCGAACTTTTTTTCAAACATCTATCGCTGCTGGGGCAAGTGTTTCAGCATCTGTTGCGTTGTCGGCCTATGCTGATCCGGTGAAGAAAGCTTCAAACGGGGTCGCCAGCGGAGACAGTAGTCGCCCTCTTAATCCGTCGACTCAACATGCGCGGGAAGTTGCTCTGGAACTGTTGAAACCTTCCAGGGATGAACTGGAACGTGGCCTGGAGCTGCATCGTCAGTCACTTGTCTTCGATGCTTATGGGTTTGCTCCACGAGCGGCAGTTGATGGTGATGCTCTGGCCGAACTCGTTAAGCAGCGGTGTTCGTATCTGGAGTACAAAGACGCTCGCGAAGACATGTCGATGACACGTTGTGTGACGGATCCCGCTGAACAGGCAGAGTTTCTGGATGCCTGGCGAGCTTCCGGCGTGACGTGCATTTTTCAGAACGCTGGTGAGGAGGGGCAGGGCGTTATGATGCTGCTCAAACGTCTTTCGCGATTTACCTACATGACGGACATGATGAAGGAACTGTGTTCCAAGGCAGCAACGCCTGACGACGTTTTCGCAGCCAAAGAGGCGGGACGCCACTGTCTCTATCTGACTGGAAACGGAGTGCCGCTCACTGAGCAGTGGGCGTCGGTCCAGGGCGAGTTGAGATACTTGCGGGTTTTCTTCGAGCTGGGCATTCGGATGATGCACCTGACGTACAACCGTCGAAACATGATCGGTGATGGTTGTGCAGAGGAAGCGAACGGTGGTCTGAGTGACTTTGGCCGTACAGTAATTGCAGAGATGAATCGCGTTGGCGTGATCGCTGACTGTGCACACAGCGGATGGCAGACCAGCTTGGAAGCGGCTCAAATTTCGACAAAGCCGATGGTAGCCAGTCATTCGACGTGCGGTGGTATTTATCCTCACATTCGAAGTAAGCCCGACGAAGTCATTAAGGCGATTGCTGACACGGGTGGGTACATTGGCATTTGTTGCATTCCTCGGTTTCTTCGAGGCAAGGGCGACATCAACTCGTTTCTCGATCACATCGACTACGTGGTCAAGAAGTTCGGAGCGGACCATGTAGCGATCGGCACTGACGTCGCGTACTCGTCGCAAAACGTCGCCGAAGAGAATCGTAAAGTGGTGTCTCCACCTCGACA
>CALGTK010000289.1 GCA_937904325.1 uncultured Planctomyces sp. | reverse complement strand
TGGCCGGATCTGTACGTCACCAATGGACATGTTGCTTATGACCGGCTGGACAGTCCTTATTTTCAACCCCCGCAGATGTTCGTGAATCAGCGAGGAGAACGGTACAGGCAGGTCAGTGTGAACGGTGGCCCATATTTTGATCATCATCGATCGGGTCGTGGCTCGGCAGTTCTCGATTGGAATAACGATGGTGGCCTCGATCTGGCGGTCGTCCATCAGAACGAGCCAGTTGCATTGCTGACAAATCGTATGGCGACACCAGAGTGGCTGCGAGTTGATCTCGTTGGAACGATCGTCGAACGATCGGCTGTTGGAGCCAGAGTCGAAGTTGCAACGTCCGGACGTTCTCTGACTCAATGGAAAATCAGCGGCGGTGGATACGCGTCTCATAAAGACAGCCGGCTGTTATTCGCTTTGCCTGACGATAGTCCAGTAACCGTAACTGTCACATGGCTGGGTGGCACAAAAGAAGTCCATGAAAACCTCTTGCCCGGTAGTTATAAGCTGGTAGAAAAGGCGGATGCCTATGTCGTTAGATAGGTTTCCGGTCAATCGAGTTCTGATAAGTCTGCTGATACTCATTCCTTGTGTTGCCGGCGTTTATTTCAACAATGCGACAGAAGAATCACAAGTACTTCGAGTGCGTAACGAAGCTCAGAAAATTGTCGACTCTCCGAAACTCCGGTCGCTGGCTGCCGAACGCTGCATTGCGATTGCAAGCCGACTGTTCAAGGTAGAAGGCAGAGTCGGCGCGACTGCGATGCTCTACTATATCGGGGCAGCACCAATTGTCGGTGCTGATCTGACCATAGCGTCGATTCCGCCAGGCAGTGACGTCTTAACCATTGAGACGCCTGATCTTCTTCTGATAGCGGAGCTACTGTTTCATACCGATCGTCTTGGTCCCGCAGAGCAATTAATCGGAGTTGTGCTTGAACGCGGCGAATCGCGTGTGGCGACTCTTCAACTGGCGATCAAAATCAGAATCGAACTTGGGAGTGATGCGGAAGTCATGCAGCACACTGAAGAATGGGCCCGGTTGGAACCCAACAATCCGAAGCCCTATCGAATTCAGGCAACCGTACATCGTAATCATGGGCGGTGGGACAACTTTATCGTGGCTGCTGAGGAAGCTGTCGAACTTACAGCACCGACTGATTGGGTGCTGCAGATCGAGTTGGTGGATGGCTACACTCATTTAGGCAGGATTGACGACGCCCGTCGAGAGCTGAATCGAATCCAGGAAGTACGACCTGATCTCATTAAGCTGGCGCCTGTAATGCACGCGAGGTTGCTGCTTCAGGAAGGTGATGACCAATCGGCAGAAAAGATCATTGACCGTTGCCTGATTACATACCCGGACGACACTGAATCGTTGATGGTGAAGGGGAAACTTCGAATTGCACAGGGTGACTATGACCTTGCAATAGGTCTGTTTGGAAAAGTGCAGGAAATCGATCCCGCGGACGAACAGGCTTACTACCAACTGGGGCAAGCCCATGCTCGAGTAGGAAATAAAGATCAAGGCCGAAAATATCTTGAACAACATCGCCGATTGCTTGATGCGAAAATCGAACTGTATGGGCTCGAGCAGAAGGCGGCTCGTGAGCCGCAGAATGCAGAAGTTCGGCGTGAGCTTGCTGCTGCGTACTCGGACATTGGACTGCCGCGGCTGGCTGAATTCTGGACGCGTGCTGCCCGAGCGTCCGGAGGCGCAAAATGACACCTTTGCGACGATGGAGCTATGCCCTGTTGGCTTGCGCCCTCGTGGTGTCGTCGATGCTCTGGGCGTATCGTTTGCAGCATGCACCGGAGGAGATTGAGCTGTCGGGGTTCGATCTTGTGAAAAATGCAATTCAAAATCGTGATCTCGATTCAGCGCAACGGCTACTTGACGAATGTACGATCGATGAGCAGATCCTGCCAGAGGAATTGGCCCAGGTCGCCGAATTATTTTACTCGGGCGGTTACCTTACTGCGTCTGAGACGTGTTTAGAGGCTGCGATAAAGCTGCCAGGTTCGATGACAAGTGAGCATCATGTCCGTCTTGGAATGCAAAGATTTGTCACGGGGCGCTACTGGGAAGCCCAGCAAAACTGGCGATACCTGCTAACGCACGGCGGGCTCGACCTTATCTCATTTCCCGCACTGGGAAACAGAGAAATCACATTCGGTTATGAAGACGCATCAGTCGAACGTGGTTATGAAATCCATGTAGAGGACCCACTTGTTTATCTGACGCTTGGCTATCGTGCATTTCAGGACAAAAAGTTTGAACGAGGCGATTCGCTTATTGAGCAGGCTTTGCGAATTAGTCCTGGCCTGATTGACGCTCAGCTATATCGGGCAGCGATGCTCCTTGAGCAGGGTAAAGTCAATGATCTGGCCAGGTGGTTGGCCAGGGTTTCCGAGCCAGCCAGGAGTAGACCTGCCTATTGGCGTCTATTGGGCAACCTGTATCTTTATCAGGATTCAGTGGAAGATGCACACCGGTGCTTCTTACGTGCGTTCTCTCTCGATCCGATGGACTATGTCGCTGTTGAGTCGTTGGCGCGTTGTCGTCAGCGACTCGGTCTGACTGAGTATTTTGACGAATTGCTGACGCGGGCTCGCCACTTAAAGGACTACGAAGACGTCTGCAGAAGAATTCATGGGTCTGACAGGATTGTCGCCAGGCACCTCAGAGAAGCGGAACGATGTAGTGAACGACTGGGAGCGTATCGTGAGGCTCTTGGGTGGAACCAGATCTTACAGACTGTCGCTGTTGAATCAGATGCACCTGCTGCTCGCGCCACTGAATACCGCCGCCGAACTGGCGACCCGATGACGCGCACCAACCCGCAGTTTGACCTCAGAGCATCGCTTGCTGATTCGGGAGAGATGCTCCCCCACGTTCCGCCACCGTTGCCTCCAAGGAGAGGGAATTCGCCTTCGAAAGTTCGTTTTGAAGATCGTTCACAAAGTCTGGATGTTGATTTTGTGTACAAAGATGGTGCTGCCGCGACGCCTGATCGCACTCAGC
This sequence comes from uncultured Planctomyces sp., assembly GCA_937904325.1. GTDB lineage: Bacteria > Planctomycetota > Planctomycetia > Planctomycetales > Planctomycetaceae > JABMPE01. The sequence continues at coordinate 185 of CALGTK010000289.1, read as the reverse complement.
TTTTTGAGTTTACGGGCGGAGGGGTGGCGTCTTTCGATTTTGACGGCGACGGATGGCCAGACGTGTTCTTCAATCAGGGAGGCAATATTTCACACGCTAGTTCTCCAACACGGGTATCCGGGGATGTGGGAGCGACTGACAAGCTCTATCGCAATCTGGATGGAGATCCCTGGCTGGATGTCACT
>CALGTK010000288.1 GCA_937904325.1 uncultured Planctomyces sp. | reverse complement strand
GATCGTCCATCCGCTCCGCATGATCGCCCGGTCGCCTCAAAGATCGTCGGACTGCTGACTCACGGGGCACGACCAAAACCCCAGTCACGAGCGACCAAGGCGAACGCTAACTAGTCACTAATAATAATCTCCGCCACACATAAGGATTCCGTAGCGTTTATCGGCGCCCCTCAACTAACCGGTATTGACGCTCACTTTCCTGCCCCGGACATCACTCCATGAGCACACAGCTCGGCCAACTTCGCTCGGAACTAACCCGCCTTCGCAATACGAGGCAAATGATTCGCGGCATCAGCGGACTATCACTCCTGCTCCAATCTGCTTTGCTGATTTTTGGTGGAGGCTTTCTTGCTGACTGGGCTCTCGATATGTCGACCGCTCAACGCTGCATCCTGCTGACGCTGATGATCGCAGTTCTGGTGTGGTTAGTGCGGAAATTCGTTAAGCCCTGGTTCGGAAAGGCCGACGACCTCATCGAACTTGCACTGAACGTCGAGCACCAGCACGGGCTCGACAACGACCTCGTTTCGGCACTCCAGTTCGAACAACCAGAAGCATCACGCTGGGGCTCGGCACAGCTTGAATCGGCAGTAATTACAAAAACTGCCAGATTGACTCCGCAGCTGCAGGTGTTTGAAGGTCTCTCAATTCACGACTTCAAACGCCGCATGATCATCCTGGCTGTTGTCGTCGCGCTGCCGACGCTCGCCAGCGGATTATACCCCGGCTACTTCCACGCTTACCTCAATCGGATATTAATGGGAAGCTCGCAATACCCAACGGCAACTCAGATCGCTGACGTCCTGATTAACGGGCAATCAGTGGTTTATGAACACAAGCAGGAAACCACCGAGATCAACAGTCCGTTCGGACAACCGCTGAAATTTGAAGTTCGATTCGCTGGCCAGCCTCCAACCACGACCTCGCGAAATATTCACGTAAAAAGCCTTGACAAGGCAATCGCAACCGACGTCCAACTTTCACCGATCAACGAAATAGCTCAGTCTTCTGAGAATCCCGCTACCCAAGTCAGGACTGCAGGTTCTGACACTTCTTCAGTGTTGATCGGCGACCTGCCGCGGCTGATGGATTCCGTCACGATCCAGGCATTCATCGGTGACGCTCGCTCACCAAAGATCACGGTTCACGCAACACCGCTGCCGGTCATCGCCCCCGAACTTTCGGTGACGCCCCCCGAGTACGTTCGCGCCGTGACAGCCCGTGCCGAACCGTCTGAATTCAAGAGAGCCCTTTCCGTCATTGAGGGCTCGCGAGTTGATTTGACAATTCGCAGCCTGAACAAACCACTGGAAATGGTTGAATTAACGATTGGCGAAAGCGACTACCAACTCGCACCAAACGGCACAAATAATCACCAATGGACACTTGACGTTACCAACACTGAATTTGCGGTTGTCTCTGAAACGGTCCGTTACCAGATTCAAGCGACAGACCTGGATGGCATCCAGCTCGAAGCTCCGATTTATGGGACTATCCGGATACAAACAGATCAACCGCCCAGGCTCGCCATTTCGGCACGAACGCGAAACGTCGTCGCCACCGCACAGCCTCCGATCATCTGGTCGGCTTCTGATGACTTCGGTCTGTCGCGAGTCATTGCCCGCGTTCAGGTCGCACGTGCAGACGGTGAGGTCTCCGAGACCGAAGTCGAAGTTGCAACGTCCCTTAAAGGCAAGGCCCGACAGACGTCCATCCGCGGCACCTATCCTCTCGACCTGTCTGCGATGAAACTGGTAAAAGGGGACGTGCTGAAAGTCACCTTCGCCGCATACGACTACCGGGGCGACGCGGAACCGGCGGTCAGCTACAGCGAACCGATCCAACTCCAACTGACCGACCGGCAAGGTATCCTGTCCGGTTTGTTGGAAACCGATGAAGAATCCGCCCGACAGCTCGATGCCATCATTCGGCGGGAACTGGGCATTGGAGATTCCAAATGACGCAGATGCTTTTTCATTCGACCAGCGACTTTGCGGAACACCCACATCGATTCGGCATTGTTGGCCTCGCAGTTTTGATGATGACTTTAGCTATCACCCCCGAATCTGCGACCGCCGTTGACAAGCTTGCTCTGCGACGCAAGCAAATCGACCAACAGCGTGCACGGGCAATGGCTCAGAAACTTGTCTCAAACGCCGTCGATCTTCAGATCCACCAGCTTGAAGACAACGGTCTGACTGACCTGCCGATCTACAAAGAAATTACCACCATGCGCAGCAGCATCGGTGAACTGGTCGAAACTGAAATGGCCGACGTGGTCGAACTTCTACTCAACGCGCAACGACTCAGTAAGCCCGCCGATCGCGAAGCAAAGTTTGTTACTGCACGCAGCACAATCCGACAGATCGTCGTTCGCCTGGCCATCGAACGGCACAACCTCCTGAGGCGCCTTCGCAATGCCGAAATTGCCGAGCAGATCAAACGCCTGATCAACCTCGAGACAGCAACCATGACCGTCACCAAAGGGCTTCCAGAAGAATCCCAGACTCGGCGCGAGCAACTCGCCGTCCGCACGATTGAGGATCAGCAGGATATTAAAGAACTGTTCCTGCATCTTGTCGAAACACTGGCGGACGTCAGTTCGTGGGATGGGACAATCGGTCAAGGAGCGACGAAAGGATTGATCATTCTAAAGAAACAAGAAGTCGGGCTGCACCTTGACCGCGCCGGTGCAGAACTCGCCGCTACCCGATTTGCTGCGTCAGCCGTTGAGCAGGCGCAGGTCGTCGCGGGCTTGAAACGACTACTCGATGAAGTGTTGCATACGCAGGGATTGATCAGCTCAGACTCCGAATCCATCATCGAAAGAATCGAGGAACTCGCGAACAAGCAAAGCGAGGTTCGCGCGAAAGTGCAAAAGACTGACCTCTCCAACGCTGACGAATCGAGTGACCTCACGACCGAGCAGGATGAGATTAAGGCTGAACTCGAAGAGCTGGCGGAAGCCGTGGCTGACAACCCTCAAGCTGCTGAACATGTCCAGAGCGCCATCGAAGCAGCCACTCAGGCGTCAGAACAGATTTTCTCCGAAGAACCCGAGCAAGCCATCAACGCCCAACGACTGGTCGAAGGTCACCTTGCCGCCCTGCAGGACAAACTTCAACAGGACATGCAGGCTCAGCTAACCGACAAGACAGCAACTGAACTCGCACAAACCGTTAAGGACCTTGAAGCAACAAAGGAACAACTCGAACAGGCCATGCAGCAACAGCAGCAGGCCGAAGACAACACTGCGACCGATCCGGCCAAAGCGGCTCAGCAGGAGACGGCCGTGGAAGTTGCGTTAAAAGAAGCTACCAGCGCCACCGAAAAACGTGAACTTCCGGAAGAACTCACGGCGACGGTCGCTGCTGCAGAGGACGCGGTCGCCAAAGCCGCCGACGCCGCTGAAGACGCAGCTAAAGCTCAAGCCGCCGACAGTGACGAGAAACTCGCGGCCGCCAAGGACGCTACACAGAACGCATCAGACGCAGTCGAACGAGCGTTGGCCAGCACACAGGAATCCCTGGCAGAAGCAAAACGAATGGAAGCGGCCGTCAAAATTGGAGAATTGGCCCGCGCCGCAGAAGCTCTTGAACGCGCCGCCGCTGCGGAGCGAAAGATCGCTGAAACAGCCAAAGAGATCGCCGCTGGAAAACCAGTTAACGCCACCACAGCAAAAGAAATGACGAAAGAACAGAAGACAGTGCAGGATGTTGCGGAACGAATCGCGGAAGGTGTCAAAGAAACATCCCCCGAAGTTGCTCAGGCCCTCCAGCAGGCCGGCGAAAAAGTGAAAGCAGCAACGGCACCGCTCGACCAGATTGCCGCCGCTGCCGAGCAAACGGAATCCGCAAACGCTGCTGCGGAACAGGCCGCCAACCAGGACGACAAGGCAGCGCTGGCATCCGCTGAAACATCTGCAACAGACGCCAGCCAGAAAGCAGCGGACGCAGCGAAGGATGCTGCTCCAAACGCCGAAGAAGCGGCCAGAGTTCTTGCATCGGCCGCTCAGGAACTGCGGAATGAAATCGCAAAAACTGCTGAGCAACTCGCTCAACTCTCGGCAGAACAATTAAGCAAAGTGGCGGACGCTCAAGCGGCGGTCGACGACACAATCCTGGAAACCGAGAAATCTGTCGCCGATAGGATTCAAAAACTGGCAGAGGCTCGCAGCAAAGTCGCGGACGCGTTTATCGAGCAACAACGAGCAGAAGGCCGCCCCGAAACCGCCGACGCCATGGACCTTGCACGGCGAATTGACGAGGCGCAGACGACTCAAGAATCCGCCGACAAGGCTGCGCAGGATGTTGATTCCGGTGCGGCAGCCACTCCATTGGAAGCAGCTACAAAGCAGCTCAGCGTATCGGACCTGGCACAAAAACTCGCGCTGGAAGCAAAGGATCGTCCCCAGGGCAAAGCTGCTCTGGCAGCAAACAAACCCGACCCTCTGACAGCCGCACTTGAACAGGCGCAACAGGCTGGAGCCGAAGCCGCACGTCAGGCACTTGACGGAAACTCAGAAGCAGCCGACGCGGCTCGGAAACAGGCCCGTGACGCACTCGCCGAAGCACTCGAAGCCGCTGTAACCGAAGCCGATCAGGCAGCGGCCGCAAAACCAACAGGAACGCCCGATCCGAAAGCTCAAAAGGAAGTTGCCGCTAAGGCCGAAGCAGCCGGAGAGCTTGCGAAGAACGACGCAGGCGAGGCCGCCGGTGCTCTGGACGAAGCAGCCGATGCGGCAAAACAAGCTGCGAAGGAGCTGGTCAAGAATCTGCCTGAAATGGCGAAGAATTCCCAGAAGACAACCACCGACGCGTTGACTGCAGCAGCAGCAACGCTGGACGCAGCAGCAAAAGAGCTGGCTGGTAAGCAGGCTACGGAATTGGGCAATGTCACTGACAAAGCCGACACTGCCGCAGAAAAGTCTGCGTTAGTAGATGCAAGCGCAGCATCGGCGATCCGCGATGCTCAACGCACAGCCACCGAAGCTGGAAAAGCAGCCAAAGATCTCGCCGCAGCCACGCCGGAAACGGGCATTGAAGCTCCACCAGAGGTAACCTCACCGGGAACTCCACCTGATGGATTCGACGCCGTAACCGCCGATAAGGCCATCGCTGAAAATCTGGAAAGAGCCGCCGCAGACCTGGCTGCAAAGGCTCAGCAACTCGAACGCGAGCAGGCGTTGGCTCAAGCACTGGCTGAACTCGCGAAGTCGCAACAGGATTCCGTCGAGCAACTCGCCGACGCCCGTAACGCTCTTAAAGAATCTAATAATCAATCAGCACCTGATCCTAAGCTCGATCCAGCGAAGCCCGGCAACGGCGACTCGACGTCAGAGAACAGTTCTTCCGCGATGACAACCGATGATAAAAGTGCTGCCCGGAAGTTGGCTCAGGCGATGAAGCAGTTTTCGGAATCCCAGCAGCTAACCGGGGAAGGTGCCGTGCAACTGTCCGGTCAGGAAGAAGTCGCCAACCTGCCGATTCGAGAAGCACTCGATCTCGCATCCGAACTACTGACGACTACGAAACAACCACCGACCACTCCCCATGATCAGACTTCAGAACTCGCGGGCGTTGATCCATCGACTCAGCAACCTCCCGCATCCGCAGATGCAGACTCGCCAACTACGGAAGGTCCTTCAGCTCTCGGAGACGAACCTGCAGAAAGTGGCGATTCATCCGCTTCCGCAGAACAGGCTGGAACTCCGCAAGCAGGAGCAGACGCGGCCAGTCAACCTCAGTCAGGGCCACCAAATGGCGAACAACCCGGTAGTCCTCAACAGGGCCCACCGCAGTCTGCTGATTTGGGCACCGGCTTCGTCCCCGACTCGCCTGAGGCAACAGCCCGTCTGATGGCAGATCCCGAACTACTGGCTCAGTTGTCTGAGCTGATGAAGGCTGCCCTCACAGACGCCACACAGAACGCTGACAACGCGGCCGCTCAGGCAGCGGCTGCAGAAGCTGGTCAGCCTGCAACTTCTGAACCGCCGTCTGGCCAGCCGCCAGGCACGGGGCTACCACCACAGAATGCACAGGCGTCACAGAAGTCCGAGGGAGGAGGAGATTCTAACGTTGGCCTTGAGACAGAGAACCAGCCAACGAAAGACGAGCCGCTCAACGTTGTCGATACAGCGACGCCCTCTAAAGACGGCCGCACCCCTAATTCGACCGATCGAACTCGCCAAATCGAATCGCGACAACTGCGACAGGCCGCCTGGTTCGCCAAGCTGCCCGCCGAACTGCGAAAGGCAATCATCGCCGGCAGTCAGCGGCGAGCGCCTCGTGCGTACGAAGACCGGCTTCGACGGTACTTTGAAAGCCTGGAATAGAACTCGAAGTCACTCGCTCGAATGCAATTTGGCGTTGCAAGACATGCCAGTCACTGGAACTGTGTCAAGTATTCTGGACGATTTGAAAACGTTCTCTAACCCTGGTATCGTCCCGGTTTGACCGAACATCAACCCTCAGGGAGCATCTGGGATGACCTCGTCGACAGAACCTGGATCAACACAAACAACGGACCTTGCCGAGCTGAAGACGCAAATTCGGAAGCAGGCTCACGAAAACCGACGAAACCAGGTAAACAAGGACGAAATCAGCGAAACGATCGTCGCTAAGTTCATGTCTCTGGCCGAGTTTGAACAGGCTGAAACGGTGCTGTTCTACGTTGATGTGCGTGCTGAAGTCCGTACTCGACATGCCTTTCTGGCGGCACTTGCCACTGGCAAGAAAATCATCGTTCCCTGGTGCAACAAAGACGGTGAGCTTGAGCTGTTCCATATGGAGAGCGTCGACGAACTCTCCGAAGGCATGTACCGCATTCTCGAACCAAAGACTGAACTGCGTCATCTGCCCGAGAAAGTCGTTCAGCCAGAAGGCATCGACCTGATCATGGTACCAGGCGTCGGCTTCGACGAACGCGGCGGTCGCACCGGCCACGGCAAAGGGTACTACGACAAACTGCTCGAACACGCTCGCCCCGACTGCCCGCTGATCGCCCTGGCCTTTGATTGCCAGATGTTCCCGGAAATCCCGATGCAGTCACACGACATTTTCATGGACAAGGTCATCACTGAATCAGCCACCCACGAAGGCATCGGGCGTAAAGACGAACTCGCCTGACCAAACACGACGACCAGAACGCCAAAAGGACTCGGAACTGCTGCTTCCGAGCCCTTACTTTTCACAGTCAACTTTCGCGACCACGTCGCGTCGTTGGTCAATGTCTACTTGAACGCAGCAGACTTCAGCTCTTTAATTCTGATTCTACGGTAGGACGCTTCAGCCGGCTCGCCACTGTGAATCTGCACGCCGATAATCCCTGTGTTGGCGATGCCTGAATCTTTCTCGGCATAGTTGACGGCAAGATAGCCGTTTACTCTGATCTGAATCTTTGGCCCTTCGCAGCGAATGATAAAATCATTCCACCCGTCCGTACGAACGGCTTTCTTCAGCTCTGCCTGGTCACCAACGACCAGAAACTTACGACGGCGTGATTCGTCGTAAAGAGCTCCCCAGATCAGCTCGTTGCCTTTCATGACACCGATGTCCGCCTGGAAACCGATCACTTCGTGATGGTTCGGAATCCGTTCTGAGCGGAACTGGATTCCCGCGTTCGTGCCTTTGCCCTCCAGCCTGGCCTGAAGCCGCAGCTCGAAATCGCCATACCTCTTTTTCGTGCAGAGAAACTCGTTGTTCGGAATTCGCTTCTCCTGAGTTCCCGCGACGATTGCACCAGCCTCGACGCGGAACATCTTAAGGTTCCCCTCCCAACCATCCAGCGTTTTGCCATCAAAGATCGAAACAAAACCAGGCTCGAGCTTCTTATCTGCTGCTTCCACCTTCCGAGTCATGGCGATGGGCAAAGCACACAAACAGAGCATCAGCGTCAGATATCTCACGAACTATTCCTTTTCCAGAGGCTACGATGGTTCATTTTACAGGCGGAGCGTTCACGTTGCCGCCGAGAAACTGCTGATTCGCCTCTCGAACTTTGGCAGCCTCATCATCATACAGAAACGGCAGAAAAACGTATCGATGGCCGCTCGTCACCGGCGTAGCTTCGTGAAGAAGCGAGCAGGAAAAGACGCACGCTCCACCAGCCGGTGGCTTGAAGAGCTTCTTACCGTACTCAGGAAACCATACGCAGCCTCCGTCGTATTCATCATTCAAGTTGAGCGAAACTGCGAACCGCCGGTGCGCCGTTGCTTTTGTCGTGTTGTCACGATGAGCTCTAAAGTGACCACCATGCTCACCTTCGTAACAGGCGACGATGTAACGCTCCATGCGAGTCGCATCAAACTGGTAGGCTCTACGAATCTCTGGAGCCAGCCGGTCGTGAATCTTGAACATACATTTCTTGCGGACCACTTCGTCCTCAATGACCTGGTCTCGGCGACGCTTGGTTCCGTAATCGTAAATGCCAACCGTCTTGCCAGCCTGATCCCTCATGAATCCCGAGTCCTCTCCACCCTGGCCTTCGTAAATCTCGATCAACTCTTTGCAGAATTCCGGTTCAAAGATATTCGGCACGATTAATACCGGAGCCTGCATATCGGCATCTGAATGCCCCGCGAAATCTGGCAGCGGACGGACAACATCCAGTACTTTGTCTATGTGCCCGACGCCGGAATCTTTAATCGGAATACTGGCAATCGTTCTGAGTCGTTGATCCAAAACCAGCGAGAACGGTCGATACTGCAACACGGCCTGCGTTCCCGCGAGCCCCTTAGAAATAGCACCGTATCCTTCGCTGACGATATGCTGAAAGTCTTTGAAGTAGCGAACACCGGGAACAAATTCGCGAACTCTTTCGTTGTCGAAATCTACCGGGTCGATGCTCACACCAAAAAAACAGACTCGTTCATCGCTGAACTCCGTGCGACGCTGCTCTATGTCCCGGACAACCTGCTCCGAGGCTCCCCGCGAAGTCGAGCCAAGAAAACTCAGCACGACATAGCGGCCAGCTGCCGCGTTAAACTGAAACTGGGGCGTCGTATGAGTATCGGCGTTAAACCACGGAACTGGATCGCCCTTTAAGTACGACATCACCACATCCTTGTCTGGAACTGACACAACATTAATTGACACTGATATTCGCTAATCGTTGATTAGTGAATATCAGCGTCGATTAGGGTTCGAACATTCGTGCGATGGTGTGCCGGCGAATCAGTTACCACACCTTACGATTTCATAAGCCGGATAATACCTCAATGAACGCGTTGGCCGGGAACAGCCCCGTCGTCAATGTCGAGCAGAAACACATCAGCCTTGCCGGGACCAGCGGCGCAGACCATTCCTTCACTCAGGCCGAACTTCATCTGACGTGGTTTCAGGTTAGCGACACACACAACCAATCGGCCAACCAGGTCTTCTGGTTTATATGCAGCTTTAATTCCCGCAAAGACGTTTCGGGTTTCTCCCCCACCCAGACTGAGAGTCAGATTCAGCAGCTTGTTGGCTTCCGGAACGTCCTTCGCCTCGATGACTCGAGCAACTCGCAGATCGACTTTCACAAAGTCATCGATCGTACATTCTTCCGTCATCAGTTCTGCTTCGAGTGCTTCCGGGCCGTCGCTCCACGGCGATTCGTTATCCGCAGCACCTTCTTCAGCCGGTTCGTCAACTACGCTTTCATCAACCATTGTGTCTACCTGTGCTTTCGTAATTCGTTGCATCATGTGTTTGAACTCAGTGACCGGCGTTCCAGTCAGTGGAGTTTTAGCATCATCCCAATTTGAAATCGGAGCGTTCAACAGTTCGCCCGCCTGTTCAGCCAACCTTGGAAGAACAGGTTGCAGAAACACGGCGATCTGCCGAAACAGATTCAAAACAATTGAGCAAATCTGGCGGACTTCTTCCGCCTTATCCGGTTCCTTTTTCAGCTTCCACGGAGCCCGATCATTGATAAACCGATTGGCTTCGTCAGCAAGCTGCAGAATTTCGAGCGTTGCCGACGCAAAGTCACACTGCTCATAGAACTCAGCGATCTGATCCGCTCTGGCCACCGCTGCCGCAAACAGTCCACCGTCGTCAGGATACTCTTCGGACAATGTCCCTCCGCTGACAAACTTCGCTGATCGCGACGCCAGATTCACAATATTACCAACCAGATGCGAGTTCACACGGTTAACGAACTCCTCCAGATTCAGGTCGATGTCTCCCAGACCTGGACCGAGTTTCGATGCGTAGAAGTACCGCAGATAGTCGGGCTCAAGGTGGTTCAGATAAGTCGAAGCCATAATAAAGGTGCCCTGTGACTTGGACATCTTCTCGCCGTCGACTCTCAGAAAACCGTGAATGTGGACTTTCTCTGGCAGACTGAAACCGGCTGTCTTGAGCATCCCCGGCCAGAACAGCGTGTGAAAATACGTGATGTCTTTCCCAATGAAATGATGAATCTCAGTGTCGTCACTCTTCCACCAGTCATCGAAGTTTTCGCCCATCCGATCACACCACTGCTTCGTCGAAGCCATGTACCCGATCGGCGCATCGAACCAGACATACCAGTAGTTGCCTGGACTGTCTGGTATCTCAAACCCAAAGTAAGGAGCAGGCCTGGAAATATCCCAGTCACGAAGTTCTTTCGCACCTTCTTCTGAATCCGGATCGCCCAGGAACTGTCCACGAAGATTGTTGGCCACTTCCGGCTGCAAATGCTTCCCTGACTGCGACCATTCGTCGAGAAAGCTGTGCAACTGCCTCAGTTCTATGAAAAGGTGGCGTGCCGTGCGAACTTCTGGAACAGCTCCAGACAATGTGCTTTTGGGATCAACCAGTTCTGCGGGCGAGTATGTCCTTCCACACTTGCTGCAATTATCTCCCGGCTGATTTGGAGCATTGCAATCTGCATTCGGACAGGTCCCTCGCACAAACCGATCGGCAAGGAACAGTCCAGCTTCCGGGTCGAATAACTGCTCTATGTCTTTTTCCTTGACCAGACCGGCATCTCGGATCGCTTTCCAGATCTCGCCACAAAGCTCGCGATTCTCCGAACTGTTGGTCGAGCCGTAATTATCAAACTCAATACCGAACGCCGCAAAATCACGCTGATGAGCTTCGCTCATTTCGGCGATGACCTCTTCTTCGCTCCGCCGTTCAGCACGAGCCCGGATCGAGATTGCCGTGCCGTGCGTGTCATCGGCACAGAAGAAGGCTGCGCGGTTGCCACGCAGCTTCTGGAAACGCACCCAGATGTCGGTCTGGATGTACTCGACCAGGTGGCCGATGTGAATCTGCCCGTTCGCGTAAGGCAAAGCGGCCGTCACGAGAATTCTTCGGTCAGTCATAGGAAAGTTCGCTTGTGAAACGTTGTTTTGGGGAAGAAGCACGCCGAAGCGATTTGACCACGGAAGACACGGATACGGGCGAAAGGTTTTAGAAAATTCTCTGCGTTTATGATTCCGGCACGAACAACGAAAATTGACCTTCAGGTCTTACCCGAAATACTCGACCGCATTCCGAAAGAGCTTGAGTCCGTCGCCATCACCTCTCAGCTTCCGGCGAGTCCACTCGGGATGCTGTGTCGCGTGGATGAATCTTTCTGGATGTGGCATCAGCCCAAGGACTCGCCCGGTAGCGTCGCCCAGGCCAGCAATGTTGGCAAACGAGCCGTTTGGATTCAGTGGGTATTCCAGTTCTGCGGTCAACCAGTGGTCGGCATTGCAGTTGCCCGTCGACTCGTCGCGTGAGACGGCCGGGGGAGAACAATAACAAAGTGCCGCCTGACCGTTCTGACGCCATGTTTCGAGAATTGACGGATCGCGGACAACAAGCCGGCCTTCGGCGTGCGCGAGCGGCATTTCAATTTGATCAATGCCTCGCAGAAAAACGTTGTTACTGCTCAGGTTTGCCAGATTCACCCACAACGAGGTGTATCGACCGTTATCATTCCAGGTGAGTGTCGTGTCTCGTTCAGAGTCAGAGTCGGTCGTAATCCCTGCCGCACCGTCGGGCAGGATTCCTGATTTCAGCAGTGTCTGAAACCCATTGCAGATTCCAAGCACAAGCTTGTCGGCTGTCAGAAATGTGTGAAGGGCATCAGATAGTCGGCCTCGCAGGTGACTTGAGAAGATGACACCGGCACCGATGTCGTCTCCGTAGCTGAATCCACCCGGAATACAGAGTACCTGAAATCCGGACAGCACGGTGGGCTCTTCCAGGACCCGCAGCAAGTGGACTCGCTCGGCCTTCGCGCCGCACATTTCAAAGGCATGTGCAGTTTCAGGATCGCAGTTAGTGCCAGGGGCTCGTAGAACGCAGACTCGGGGCGTAGCCATAAGAAAATCGTACACTTTTCGCTGATATGCGGATTGCCGTCGAGCCGCCACGCGACAGCTCACAGAGAACCGGCGCGAATCGTATTGAGACCGTAATCTCCCGACCAGTTCGTCGGTCGAAAAACAGACGTTCGCGGCTTAGTTTCTATATTGGCGGAGGGGCTGAATCCGGAAATCAGCCCTACTGACCAGCACCGCCGGCCTGAGGAAGGGCACCGCCACCTTGTGGAGCTGTGTTTCCGCCCTGCAAACTGAACGTCTGAATCTCTCGCAGCGTGTTAAAAAAGGGAGCGACCGAAATCCTCACAAATCGACGATCCGCCGACACCACAGCGTTCGCCGTCAACGAAACGCCCTCATTAATGAAGCCAATGATCGGCGTGAATCCAACGCCCGCTGTGAACGCTCCAGCCGGTAACCGAAATCCTGCGCGCGGTGTCGCCCCCTGCCCCGCTCCAGCTTGTCCAGCAATCTGACCTCCGACCAGCGGCTGCCCTCGACGCACGCGGGCGATAATCTGCTGCCGTTTCAGACGAGTTACCCCTTGCACTGACCGCTGTTTCTGCGGCTTCGGTCCAAGTTCCTTGCGACGCCCGTTCTGCAGTTTGAACGGCAAAGTCGCCACGAGCCCATCCCCCAGTCCATCCAGCGTCACAACGTGTCGATAAACTCGCTTCGAAGAGGAGCCGACATGACTGACAATTGTCACCACGCAACGTTTGCTGACAATATTTCCGTCAACGTGCTCGATCTGCAATTCGTAGGTCCCGGAGGCCGCCTCGACGCAGATGTATTCTTCGTAACAGTTATCCCGGCGAGGGCCGAAACCGTCGTGAATGTGGAGTCCGCCAGAAGCTGTCTTCGTCTGCTCAACAGAACATTCTGTTCCCATTGGTTCCTTAATTCTCAAGTCCAGATCGCCATCGCCTGACCACTCAACCTTAATGTGCAAATCTCGCCGTTCGGCCTGTACAACAGCCTCTTTGAACGTCTTCAGGCGGTCCATTTTTCCCGCCTTGAACAATTCCTGCACGGTGTCGGCCGCCGCGTCTCTGGCGGAATCGTGACGCTTCTGGAAATCTTTCGTCCAGACGTGTGTGAGAATTCCAGTGCAGGCCCACTCCGTCGCATCCACGTCTTTCGCTTTGCGAGCGAGGTTCATCGCCATCGCGTAGGGAATTGGGTGTGTCGGATCGAGCCATGCCGCTTGCTGGTAGAGTTCCAACGCCAGTTCTTTGCCGTCCAGTACACTCATTCTCGAAGCAGAATGAAGCAGTGATTCAATGTTGGTCGTTGTAAAGTCAATTCGTGATGTTAAAGCCCGTTCGATTTCGTGCTGAGGTCGGCCGGCCAGTTTCATCGACAAGGGAAGCACGTCGTACATCCAGGGCTGAGACTGCCCCAACGTAATGGCGGCTGTTATCAACGCAACGTTTTCGTCGTGCCTCTCTGCTGCGTGCAGCTTTCCGACGACGCGAATGACATCCTTCGGCGGATATGTTGTCTGCTTAAACCGGCGATACCATGCCTCGCCGGGCGGCTCCGTACCAGCTTTTCCCGCTGCTGCAGTCACCGCGTGTCTGGCACCGACTGGCTTCGAACCAGTTTGCCGTTGCGTAGACTCAGGCTGCGCAGAAGAACGGGGTCTAACACCAGCGGTGCTTGCCCCTCGTTTCTTCTGATCGGTCAGGTTCGCTTTGGAAGACTTAAGCTCACGCTCAGCGTGACCCTCATCCTTCGCAGTTCCCGCAGTCCCACTCGAACCTACCGTTTTTTTTTCAGTTCTTCGATCGACTTATTGTCAAAACGAAACACTGGCGCTTTCACTTGAGCGTAACCATCGAACGAAATCAGCTCGCTGGACGCGGACTCGTCAGCCGTCGATTCGTGAAGAATCCCATCCAGAATACTACGCAGTTCCGGGTCAGCAGGCTGCTTGACAGGCTTCGCTTTTTCCGTTTTCTGCTTGGTCATACCCTTCGGCAGTGTCGGAGGAGCAACACTGAAGGCTCCACCGCCGCCGCCACCAAAGCCGCCTTGTTGACCACCTTGCTGACCACCTTGTTGACCACCTTGTTGACCGCCGCCGAAGGCTCCGGAGGCACCGCCACCCATCGACATCGCATCAAGGTCAACCACAAGGTCACCAACCGGGTACACGCGAGTCGACAGCTTTTCGTTGGCGACTTCGATCGTCGTGATCTTCATCACCTCATCTTCGATCACGTATGTCAGTTCAAATTCTGAAAGCATGATTTTCAGAGCACTTTGAAGCGTCACGCCAGCAAGAACCAGGTTGATCGGCTCATCTACCAGCAGTCCAGCTTCCTCGATGGAGACTACATCCAGAATAATCGGGATGTCATGCTGACGCTGCAAATACTCAACGACGTCCACTAGCGGAGTATCTGCAAAGTTAATCGTCGTTTGATCGTCCAAAGCAGCCGTAATACGACGTTCGGCCGTCGTTGCTTTGTGGAGATCGACCGATGCATACTGCTTTCGCCGTTCCGTGAGTGCTTTCCAGACCTCGGCCGGTGGCCAACGAACTGGTGGTTCATCCGGAAATGGAACATGCGACCGTTCGACCTGTTCCAGAGTTTCAAGAAACCGGTCGGCTCGCAGAGTACGCATATAGTATGCCACGTGAAGCTGGTAGCTCGCTTCTGACACAACCTGAGCCGCAGTTGAGACTGCCTTTCCTGGCTGCAGTCTGACTGCCTCTTTTGCGACAGATTCTGCTTCAAGATACTTATCCGACTCACCGTGTTCCGCAGTTTCGAGCAGCGAGCGAACGTTATCGATCAGTCGTTCGAGTCGATCGTCATCAATTGCAATGTCATCGATCAATCGACGTTGTGCCTGAATGGCCGCGACGCGTTCCTGAGCACGGATCGACCGGTTCTCCACGACTTCCTTCTGGCCTTTCACATCTGCGAGAACCCCCTGAAGCCTTTTGGCCAGAGCAATTCGCTGGTCAGGATCAATGTCTTCGGCAGCTCTGACTGCTCCAATTGCTCGTTTAAGTGTACTCAGGGCCGCATCCGGGTCCTCTTCCGCCACCCGCCGTGCTTCCTGAATAGTTCGAGACACGATCGACTGGAACTGCTGTGTCTTGATTTGCTGGATAATTTCAATCTCTGCGATAAGACTGCCAGTCTGCTGTTGAGTCGTAGCGTCAGCAGATGGAGCATTTGGATCGGCGGGCTGCGACACTTGACTGATCGTCTGGAATTTCGCCGCTGACTTAACGAGGCGCGCCGCCTGCTCGTTTGTCGGATCAAGACGGTGAATCGCCTGGCCGAACTCAGCCGCTTGTTTCAGATCTCGATCAAGAAGGGCTGCGTCGCCCAGAGCGGACAACTGATCGATGCGTTGTGCGAACGCGGCCTTCGCGGCAGTCAGCATCTGCTCACCTGCGAATGGCGAATCAATCAGTGAATGCTCAACGCGTTGTGCGAGAGTCGCCAGGAACGCGTTGTCGGCATCCGATGTTGCAGTGGCTACTGACCAGTGAACGTCACCACTCGCCGCTTTCGCTGTGAGTGAGGCCGGAGCAGGTCCGCGTGTGAGGTAAACCGTTGCACGGTCGCCTCGCAAAGGAAGAGCTGTCGAAGGTAGTAGTTTCGTCTCGCTTGTCTGATCAGTCTCGCTTGCCTGGGCAGCGATGCCTGAAAGATAAACAACTGTTTGTTCAGCAGTTTGAGCCAGCTTATGGCCAAGAACTCGAGCATCGGTTGCACCATCGTCGAGGACAATGTTTCCGCCAGTCCAGTTTGCCAGAACGCCGAGCAACTGAAGATCACGACGAGGTCCGATCGCGTAACTGTTCACTGCGACTTTGCCTGCACGGAAGCTGTCGACAAGCGTCTGCAACCGATCAGCTGGAATCAGTCGAAGACCGCTGACGCCGTCACCAATATAAGTAACTGAGGCTTTCTTCGATGTTTTTGAAACGTCGAGTGCAGTCTGCAGTGCCCGACCAAGGTCAGTTGCTCCGAGCGGTGCCCGGCGAGCAAGCAATGCCCGAGCACGGTCAGCCGATGCCCCCATCGAAGCAGTAAGCCCCTGGGTCAGCTCTTCCGGGGCCACGTCGACCGCGAACAGCCGAAAGCGACTGCCGTCTGCCAGGTTGGCGAGGAAGGAGTCGAGAGTCGCGAGTGCCTGAACTCGGTGACCACCGTTCTGACTTGCCGAAGTATCGACGAGTATGATGTGGTCTCGGATAGTCAAGGTGTCAGCCGACTTCGGAGCTTCCAGCAGAACGGCCTGGACTCCACCGCCCGATCCGCCACTGTAGTGCAGCACTTTTGCCTGAGGAGCCTCTTCGGCGCTGGCGGCTTGTGCGACACAAAGTGCCAGGGTGACAGACAGCCCCATGATTGTGGTGCGGGACGGCATACTGATGTTCTCCGAATTTCGCGAAATCCGCTGATGCCGAACGAAATCGCGCGACATCCTGCTAATTTGTAATCGTACGTCACGGGTTCGAAACCCGAGTCGTAATCTATTGTCCTCTGCGAGCCACCGGACCGGAGCCAGTGCTAAGAACCGCAAAGAACGTCCTGAGTGTACCCGCCACGGGCGAACGTGGAGAAGCATTTTTTCGACATTCCAACCAGTTTCCATCGACCTTGAGCGCACAGCACGTGGAATGCTCAAGGTCCGGTCCGAATTGGCAGGTTCTCCGGACAAGACCAGTCCAACCGTCTCCAACGAAGAAGTGCAACTTGCCCCGTCAGTTAAACCTGACCGCTAAACGATCAACGATTAAATTCCCAATATTCAACGCAGCCGTTGCAGCCGGAGACGGAGCATTGCAGACATTGACCACTCGATCTGACTCCTGAATCAGAAAATCGTCCAGAAGTTTCCCGTCACGGCCTAACGCCTGAGCACGTACACCAGCCGGGGCATACTCTAAATCTTCACTACGAATCTCGGGAATCAACCGTTGTAGAGCTTTCACAAAAGCAGCCTTGCTGAATGATCGCCACATTTCGCCACAGCCGGTCTTCCAATTCTTAGCTGCCATTCGAATAAAGCCGGGATACGTCAACGATTCGATCAGGTCTCGCAGGTTGATATCCATTTTTGTGTAGCCTTCCCGAGCAAATGCCAGCACGGCATTCGGGCCACACTCGACGCCCCCAAGTGCCATCCTCGTGAAGTGAACTCCCAGGAACGGAAACCTCGGATCAGGCACGGGATAGATCAGCGTTCGGCAAAGATGCTGAGCATCTGGTTTCAACTCGAAATACTCGCCCCGAAACGGCACGGTCCTGGCTTCAGGAGTTTGTCCACTCATTTTCGTGACGCGGTCGCTGTACAGACCGGTGCAATTCACGACAAATTTTGACTCGAACGCCCCTTCAGTTGTCTCAACCACCGTGCTGCCGGATTGTTGCCTCATGCCGGTTACGCGAGTTTCAAGCTGTATTTCAGTGCCAGATGCTCTCAGCAGCTCACCGAGTTTTTCGCAGACGCCGACATAATCGACGATGCCCGCCTCAGGAACATGCAGCGCCTTAATGCCGGCAGTGTGAGGCTCCAACTCCCGGAGGCGGTCGGCGTCAATCGGATGGCATTCCACACCATTTGCCTGACCGCGTTCGTAGATTCGGTCGAGGTTCGGGAACTCGGACTCGTCGACAGCAACAATCACTTTACCGCAACGCTCGTAGCTAATTCCGTGTTCTTCGCAAAAGGCTTCCATCGCCTTCTTGCCTTCACGGCAGTTGACAGCTCGCAGCGACCCCGGCTTGTAATAGATGCCTGAGTGAAGGACGCCCGAGTTACGGCCCGTCTGATGAAAAGCCAGTCGCGATTCCTTTTCAATCAGCCGAATTTTCAAGGCCGGATGCCGCTGACGAAGCCGCCACGCCGTCGACAGCCCAACGATCCCGCCACCGAGCACAATGACATCACAAGCTGGCATTGAATCTGCATCCTTACACCCAAAACGGAATTCATTGGCCTTATGACCGCGCCTCTTTGCAACGTCACCGCCCAATGAATCAGATGATCAAGAGATCGGATTAATGAGGCCATCAGACCGCGGCCATCATCTTTGGTGATTGTACCCGCGCTGACTCCTGGCAAAGCATTCGGCACTCATACAATAACCTGACCCAACCAAATTGACTGACCCAAACGGAAACCCCACATAACGCCGCCAACCACAGAGCATCTGGCTGAGCCCTTGACGCATTCCCGTCATCATTGCCGATTCGAGCAACATAATCGAGGTATCTGAGCCACATTGTGCCGCCCAACCACGTAACACTGCCAAGTTTATTGATACGTCCTGCTCGCCGGAGGGCGAATCCGACATCAAGGACATTGACGGAGCCAGCGACGGTCGAGCAATCGTTAAATTCTCCAGGACTCATCAGCCGACCGATACAACGAGTCAAATCGAAGACCTGTCTGGCGACACTCGGGTGGTTGAATTGTCGATGTACGCTGACCAGTTGTTTGTCCTGGAAGTGCTCTAAGCCGGTGCGGCGGCTACATTTTGACGGATTCCGCGTTCGACGAACTTGATCAAACCGTCCGTGCAGCATTCAACGGGAAAATGAGCCAGAGCCCCGGCATCGTCGAAGTCTGCCTGAAAATAAATGGTGCCCCGGTCGAAGACGAGGTCAACCTGACAGCTAGCGTACGGGAAGTTCTGCAGACAAAGGTTCAACGCATTCTTCCAGGCATACGAAAAAACGTGGTCTCGACCTATTCGCACAAGCCACCCTGCACGAACACCGGCAGGCAGTTTATACTTCTCGCCCCTGCCAGAACTCGCGTCCGGTTGCGAAGTCGCCTTCCTTAACAACGCAACCGGTTTACCCAAACCAAAGGTAAACCATGACCGCTTCTCCCCGACAATCATCTTGCTTCTCTGCATCAGCTGCCATTGGCCCTGGCGTGCTGGCCATCATCCTGACTGCATCGCAGCAGTCGGCGTTCGCCGAAAAGTCTAACCCGAAGGCGGACACTGCCGCGAAAACCGAATTCTTCGAAACGAAGATCCGGCCGCTGCTGTCGGCTCGGTGCTTCAAATGCCACGGCAAGGAAAAGCAAAATGGTGGACTGCGTGTCGATGCTTTAAGCACATTGCTCAAGGGCGGAGAATCCGGTGTGGCTCTGGTTGCTGGCAAGCCTGAAGAAAGTCTTCTGGTTAAAGCCATCCGCTGGGAATCCTTCGAGATGCCTCCCAGTGGCAAGTTGCCGGCCGCTGAGATCAGTTTGCTGACCAGGTGGATTGCTGGCGGAGCTTTCTGGCCTGAACACGACGCGGTTCTACGTGAGGACGAACCGGCCACTCCAAAAATAACCGACGAAGATCGAGCTTGGTGGGCGTTTCAACCGATCACAAACCCACCCGTTCCTGACACCGAGACTGCAGGTTGGTCGCGCAACGAAGTTGACTCTTTCATCATCCGAAAGTTGCGGACAGCCAGACTTTCGCCGGCACCAGAAGCCGACCGTCGCACGCTGATCCGCCGGGTCTACGCCGACATGCTCGGTCTACCGCCGAGCAATGACGAAGTCGAAACCTTTATCAACGATGAGTCTCCCGATGCCTGGCAGAAAGTGATCGGTCGCCTGCTCGACAGCCCTCAATATGGCGAACGCTGGGGTCGACACTGGCTTGACCTTGTCCGCTACTCGGAATCCGATGGCTACCGAGCCGACGGCTATCGACCGAACATGTGGCGGTACCGTGACTGGGTAATTCAGTCGATTAACAACGACAAACCGTTCGACCAGTTCGTGCGCGAGCAGATCGCCGGCGACGAGCTCGATCCTCACAACCCCGACGCCGTCGTTGCCACGGCTTACTGGCGACTTTACCTCTACGAATACAATCAGCGAGACGTTCGCGGACACTGGCGAGCAATCATCGACGAATTGACTGACATCACTGGCGAAGCTTTCCTGGGGATGAGCTTCGGCTGCGCGAAATGCCACGATCACAAGTTCGACCCAATTCTGCGCAAAGATTATTTCCGCCTGCAGGCCTTCTTCTCGTCAATCGAACCGCGTGACGACATCCCGCTCGCGACGCTCGATCAGAAATCCAGGTTCGACGAGCAGCAATCTGAATGGAAAGCCAAAACCCAGGAATTACGAGACCAGATCGCAGCCATTAAGGCTCCGTACATGGCCAGCAAGCGGAAGTCGGCCGTCGAAAAATTCCCGCCCGACGTTCGCGAGATCGCCAACCGACCAGAGAACGAATGGAACACGCACGAGCGGCAGATCATGAATCTGGTTCAACGACAGATCGACTTCGAATACGACCGCATGAAATTAGAAGAAGAGGATCAGCATAAAGTCGACACACTCACGGAAAAGCTCAAAACGTTTGACGACTTAAAACCGTCCGCCTTGCCTGTAGCGTTCACCGTGACCGACGCTGGGCCGAAGCCAACACCAACGGCCATTCCTGACGATCGCGGGAAGCAAGACATCCTGCCCGGAATCCTGACCGTCCTGGACCCGACCCCTGCAGAAGTCGTCCGTCCCAGGCTCGCTCCGAAATCAACGGGGCGACGTGCGGCTCTTGCACGATGGCTGACTTCGCCGGAGAACCCGCTCTCCACACGCGTCATTGTTAACCGAATCTGGCAGTACCACTTCGGAAAAGGCATCGTTGAAACGTCCAGCGACTTTGGACACCTCGGAGAACCGCCCAGCCACCCGGAGCTTCTCGACTGGCTGACTAACTACTTTGTCGAGAACGGTCAAAGCTTCAAAACTCTACACCGGCTGATTCTCAACTCAGCAACGTACCGCCAATCAGCCGCACATCCCGAAGCAGCTAGAATCGCCTTAATAGATCCTCGCAATCGGCTCCGTTGGCGGTGGGACATTCGACGGCTGGCTGCCGAACAGATTCGTGACGCCGTCCTGGCAGCTTCCGGGGAGCTAGATAAAAAAACAGGCGGCCCCGCCGTGGCGGCAACCACGCCGCGAAGATCGATCTACACAAAGGTCATCCGTAACTCTCCTGACCCAATGCTTAAAGCATTCGACGTCGCCGACGGATTCAACAGCACCGCAGACCGTGACGTCACGACGACTCCCACACAATCGCTGCTCATGATGAACGGAAAATGGATGCTCGACCGCGCCGGTGCCTTCGCAAAACGAGTCGACAAGTCGATTGCCAAAACTCTCAGTCCCGGATCGAACGTCAGCCAGGCTGCAATTCAAACGGCATGGCGATACGCGTTCGGCAGAAAACCGGCCCATGCAGAACTCGACTCTGCATTCCGCTATCTGAACAGCCTGAGTCAGGAATCCGCGTCGCCGCCAGAAATTACTAAGACGTTTGCGACAACGTCCAGCCCGGCCGCAAGAATCGACGGCGAGCATGCAGCAACCACTTTCAAAACGGAAACTGCAAAGGGCCTGCCGGACGAAGACTTTACGATCGAGGCAGTGATCCAACTTAGCTCTCTATACCCCGACGCGAATGTCCGCACGATCGTTTCGCACTGGAACGGAGATACCGCTCACCGTGGCTGGAACTTCGGAGTCACCAGTACCAAGTCTGCGTACAAGCCACGAAACCTGATCCTGCAACTCGTCGGTGGTCGGCCAAGACGAAACGGCACCGACCAACTGACCTACGAAGTGATCGCATCAAATCTTCGTCCTGAGCTCAACCGTCCGTACTACGTCGCCGTCACGGTGGACGTCGACGACTCGAGAGACTCGGGAGTCAAATTTTTAATGAAGGACCTGTCCGCCTCAGATGCGGCACTGCAGACGGCTTCCGTCCCGCACAAAGTCATTGGGGATTTCAGTTCTGATTTGAAGCTGGTCATCGGCGATCGTGATGGCAATCGTCGAAGTCGCTGGGATGGCCTGATCGACAACGTCAGAGTCTCGCGAGAAAAGCTCAAAGATGACGAACTGTGGATCCACCGCGGTACTGGTCGAGAGCTTTCCGGACATTGGGAATTCGACTCCCTGGAATCCCCCGGTCGCGACAAGTCGAAGGCAGGAAACCACTTGCGGGCGGTGGTGGACGGCTCGCAGTCAGTCAGCGGGATCAATCTGAATGCTCTCACAGATCTGTGCCACGTTCTGCTGAACTCAAACGAATTTCTCTACGTTGACTGAGGGCATCTGAACGGCCGGAGCCGTTCGACGTTGCCACTTCAGTCTTCCGGAGAATGACCGTGTGGAGCCTGTTTCGTCTGTTAATTGACGTTTCACTCCTGAAGCCCATCCTGCGACCTGTCACGAGGTTGATCGTGGGCTCAGTAGCGGTCCCGTTGTTCCGCTGGTTTATCAAGCGAGTCCTCCGCTTCGGCACACTCGACAACGAACTCGAAAAGGATCTCGAACAGTGGTTCCGCGGTGCGCTCATCCTTCTGCTCGCCACGCAGAACATGGAGACAGCATTATTCCCGTGGGTCGAACCGGTTATCCACTCACGGTTCACCCAATCAGCCCCGGTCGATCCTTCGCTCCCAAACGCTGCCACAAACGACTTCGGGACGAGCACTCAATCAACATTCGACTCGCCCCCGGCAGTCGCTGTCAATTCAGTGTCAATGCTCGAAGTCAGCCACAACGACTACGGTTGGATCCTGCTCGGCTTCCGAGTCATGCTCGCCATCGGCGTGATTCAGATGATGCCCGACCAGGAACTCTTCGCCCTGATGCACAGTCGGCCGCCGAAGCACGACTTCGATCGAAAGCAAAAGTGGTGGCCACAAATCAAAGCCAAGAGCTGGCCGTTCCTCAAGGGGCACATCTGCCTGCACCTGAATAAGTCGTCGCCGGTGTTTGCGATCCTTGCCGCCATCGCCCCTGGATTACCCGGTTGGGTCTGCTACGGCATGGCCCTGATCCAATACCTCATCATCGGCCTGGTCACGACTCAGGACAAAGCCCTGACCGCCCTCGGCCTGATTGACCAGCAAGCCGAACAACGCCGTCAGGAGCTCATCACCGAATTCGAAATCACGGAGCAACCAAACGCTGCAGCAGATTGTTCCGTGCCGGCAGCAACACACGCCATCCCCACCCGGTTGCCTCAGTTGCATTGAGAGATCACTTGCTGCCCAGAACTGGAATAGAAGTTTCCGTAAATTCAGCAATACCCAACTCTCAACCAGTATTCGAAGACTGCGACATAGAACTACACCGAAAAACTCTGCGTTTCATCAAACGTCATAACAGCCTTCGTCGTCGTACAGTCGGTCGGCTTGGTTACGTTCGTCGCACACGGCGGCAACACAGCACTCTGCGACAGTCGTTACGTGCAAATTTTATGTTTCGGCTAACCGATGTTCGACTCGGTTTTGATAGAGGGTCGAACGGTCGTCGCGGAAATCCGTGATCGAAATCATCCTTCTGCCCACGCACGACTCCATTGTTCTGCGGACCATGAATCTTCGCTGCTCCCGGCAATGCATCGAAAACAAGCAGCGACAAATGTCCGAGCGGCACAGGAATCTGAGGCTCACCAGTCAGCGACAATATTTCCCACATCGGCGTCAAACTGATGTTGGAAGTTGTCTGCTGCAGCGCCGTCGTCCCGCGAGACGAACTGAACGGAAACCCTGGCCTCGGAGAACCTCCACCACCTGGTCGTCGAGGTCCACCAAAGCCACGTCACGGTCCACCGCCAGTCGAACGACCTTATACTTTGGCAGATTTCCTCAACCCGCCTTGAAACTTCAGAGCGACATCATCTGATTTCGACGCGCGACCTTCATAGTTGGTCTGCCCTGCATCCGTGTCGATTTTGTCTGGAGTATCAACCGTGATCTTGACGTTGCAGTAAACCCGCGACGCCGGGACCTCGTACGTCAAAACTAGCGGTTCGGCAGAAGCGACAGCCCCAAACGACAGACATGCCAAACCAAGCGACAAAACACGTTGATTCAATCCGGTCTTCATAAACTACTCCGATCACCGAAGACCAATTGCTTTCGACGATGAGCTTACAGCGCTCCCTGCTTCGACAACACCGGGTAAACCATGCGAATATAGAATCTGCACCCTATCAAAAAACTGGCCTCTCACGGTCGAGCACCACCTTAAGAACCGCGTCAGACTGGTAGTTCCAGCACCTGAATGCAGGCCAGTGACAGACAGTACTCGTCTGGCTGCAGTGCATTTCCGAGTCTTCCTGATTGGAAGATCTGTCAAAGATTCATCCAGAACAGGGCAGAATGCCGAAAAAGAGTCAAGTCCGGTGGAACCGGTGCGCGATGTCACAACGACGACAACAACGAATGGATGCGTTCTGCAATGCAGAAACAATTAAGCGAAGCCCTCGTTACGGAAGTCACAATTCCACCACTCAGGTTGCCTGCCCTGTGTCTGATCGCGATCACGCTGTTTGCTCTTTCCGGGCAGACCCACGCACAAATCGTCAGACATGCCGTCCTGCTGCAATCCGCATCTCCAGCCGAACAAATCACACCTGACGTTATTGAAGCTCGCCGAAAAGAGGTGGCTGATTCGGCCGATCTCAGCGACGACTTAAAGAAGAAAGCCGACAATCAACTGAAAGTCGCTTCTGACGGGATCAAGCGAATTTCCGACCTCGCCGCGACGGCGGCTCAGTTCAAATCCGACACCGACGGCGTCCAGCAACGCGTATCGAAGTTAAAGCAGCGACTGACCACTTTACAGACTCTCAAACCTGAGCTGCCAAAACTGGTCACGCTGCCTGAACTCGATCAGGAACGCTCCATCCGGGATGTTCAGTTAACCGAACTCAAGAACTCGCTGGTGCAGATCGAGGCGGAACCGGTCGCACGCGCGAATCGCCGCAAGGAAATCCGAGCGTTGCTCTTATCAGCAACTCAGCGTGCAGCAGATATCGAAAAACAACTCGTCACACCTGCCCCTTCTGATGAACCGGCACTGATGACACAGGCCAGGCACACAGAACTGAGAGCGCGGCGACTGACAATCGATGCAGAACAGCCCGCATTGCAGAACGAACTGGCCAAATATGATGCCGAAGACGCGGCCGACTTTGTCCGGCTGGAGCGGGATGTTCGGACTCAGGAAGTTTCGCTCGCAGAAGCCGAGTTGAAACTGTTCGACGAAGAAATCGCGGAACGGCGGGCCCAGGAAAACAAGGCCGCGTTAACACGTGCCCGCGATGAAGCGATCGCTGCCGAACCGCTGCTCCAGGCGGATGCCGATCTCAATAAGCAACTTGCAAAACAATCTGTCGACCTGGCAACTCCGATCGAAGAGACCCGCACAGAACTTGATTCAACAAAGCTCAGGCTCGACGGCGTACAAAAACAGTTCTCGGCCATCCAACAGAAAGTTGAAACCATTGGTCTGACTGACGCCATCGGCGGACTTCTACGAAGGCAACGAGGCGACTTGCCTGATCTTCTTAAACGTCAAGCAAATGTTCAAAACCGACGCGAGCAAATTGAAGATGCACAGTACGAACTGTTCGAAGCAGACGATCAACGCGCACAACTTGCAAATCGTGAACCATTCGTGCAAATGATTCTCACGGATGCAGCGGCTGGGATTTCAGACGCCGAGGCACAGAAACTCGAAGATGCGGCAAGACATGTGTTTGACCGGCGAGCCGAATATCTCGACCAACTGATCAGAAGCTCCAACAGTTACCTCGATACGCTTTTTGAGCTTGACCAGACCGAACAAGTTCTGATCGCCGAAACGCAACGCTACCTGATCTACATCGACGAACGCGTTCTGTGGGTCCGAAGTAACAAACCACTGTATGCAAAGTTCGAACTCGACACGTCTGACCAGATATTCTTCGCACCTTCTCGCTGGATATCCGTTGTTGACACGCTGACGGTAGACGCAGTCAGCAATCTGTGGCTCTACGGAATCGCAATCATCACCTTTTCCGCACTCATCCTGCTCCGTCCAAAAATTCGACGTGAGCTTCACGAAGCGGGAGCCCTTGCCCGTCGCGGAAACTGCACTTCGTTCGAACCAACATGGCACGCCACGTGGGCCACGACCTTGATGTCGATCACGTGGCCCGGCCTCATCTGGTTCATGGGCTATCGACTTATGCTGGTCTCAGCCAGTTCTGATTTTTCACAAGCAGTAGGCGGTGGGCTGATCGCCACAGCCTGGGGGTTCCTGCCGTTTGAACTGCTTCGTCGAATCTGTCGTTTGGGCGGGCTTGCCGATCACCACTTCGATTGGCCCGATTCAGCCATTCGCCTATTCCGCAACACTCTGCCAGGGTTGGGATTGGTCGGTCTGCCGCTCGTTTTTGTCACAACCACACTTTACATGAGCGATACTGAACATGGTCTGGACATACTCGAACGGGCAGGCTTCATCTGCGCCGCTCTTGTCCTGACAATTTTCCTCCGTCGCGTACTGCGTCCTGACTCAGGCGTGCTATGTGAATTGCTCGTCAGTCACCCGACCGGATGGCTCATCCGGACAAAATGGATCTGGTACTGGGGCAGCGTCATGGCCCCTTTGAGCCTCGCAGGATTGACGATCGCCGGCTTCTACTACACTGCTCAACAGCTTTCATGGCGTCTGTTCGCAACCATCGTGCTTGTTCTTGGTCTGCAACTCGTACGAGCACTCCTGCAGCGGTTGTTAATCGTTCAACGCCGCCAGATGAGCATCGAGCATGCGAAACAAAGACGCCTCGAATTGCTGACACAAAAGCAGGCTGCCATACAAGCGGCGGCGGCGATCAAGGCGGCTGAAGACGCTACGGAATCCTCACGCGACAAAACCAATGCTGCCGCTGCGACGTCTCCGGTACCGGAAAGATCAACTGATCCATCGTCGGCAACTCCTGGTGCCATCGTTCCGGATGAAGAACTCAGAGCCGATGTTGAATCCAGCACCGAACAAAGTCGTCGTTTGTTAAGCATTGCCGTCGTTACGACATCACTCGTCGGGACATGGCTCATCTGGGTCGACGCCTTACCGGCGTTACGAATTCTCGATCAGTGGCACCTCTGGGCCACCACGGTCGACGTTTCTCCCGATGATGTTGGTTTTGCCAGCACAGCGATGCCAGGCATGAACATGACTCCGGCCACTACGACCGAAGCAGAAAGTCATAAGATCATCACTGTCGTACGTCACGTCACACCGCGAGACATTGGGCTCGCACTCTTGCTCGCAATTCTTACGTTCGCCTGTGCACGCAACATCCCCGGTCTGATGGAAATGTGGATCCTGCAAAGACTTCCTCTGGATCAGTCCGTCCGCTACGCAATCACGACCTTAACGAGTTACCTCATTATTCTGTTGGGGGTCGTGCTCAGTTTTAACGCCATCTCGGTAGGGTGGTCGAAGGTACAATGGCTGGCGACCGCGTTGACATTCGGGCTGGCGTTCGGGCTGCAGGAAATTTTCGCAAACTTCGTGGCCGGTTTGATTCTTCTATTCGAACGTCCCATCCGAATTGGCGACGTCGTTACGGTTGATGATATCTCCGGCGTCGTGTCGCGTATCCGAATCCGAGCAACAACCATTACTAATTGGGACCGCAAGGAATACGTGATTCCAAACAAGGAATTTATCACCGGACGAATGCTGAACTGGACACTTTCCGACAAAACAAATCGAGTGGTGATTAACGTTGGCATTGCGTACGGCTCTGACGTAGACAAAGCAAAACAATTGCTACTAAAGGTTTGTCGCGAACATCCGCTGACAATGAGCAACCCCGGTCCCAACGTGACGTTTGAAGAATTCGGCGACAACACTCTGAACTTCGTCGTCCGCACGTACCTGCCGGACCTCGACAACCGACTGTCGGTCATCGATGCACTGCACACAAACATCGACCGAGTATTCCGGGACGCACAGATCGAAATCGCCTTCCCGCAACAGGATCTGCACCTGCGATCTGTTGACCCAACAGTCGCCACTGCTCTGCGAGACAGGCCTCCTGCTGCCGCATAAGTCGGCATCACGAACTACGAATATCAACAGTTACGAAGGCTGCTCTGGCGTCACTTTCCAAGAGCGTTGTGCCCTCGTCCTGTCGCACATGCAGCGCCGCGCGGCTTGATCCGAAATAAGCCGGTACAGATACATGCATGACATCATGCGGCACCGTTGCAGAATCACGCCACCAGGTGTCATCTTACCTTCGAATCCCTGCGGGAAGTTTTTTCGTGAGGTCATTATTCTCGCCCACGTCCAGAAACGGATTACGATGATTCCCAAAATAGTAAAACCCTTTCTCATGCATCCTCAAACTATTTCACTTGTTCTTTACGCACTGCTGATGTCATTCGCCAACTGCGTATATGCAGCCCGACCTGCTGCCAATGCTGACGCCTCGCTTCCAAACATTCTGATACTTTATGCTGACGATCTCGGCTTCGGTGACCTTGGGTGTTACCACTCGAAATCCAAAATACCTACTCCTCATCTCAACCGACTTGCAGCTGAAGGAATACGTTTTACAGACGGACACTCGTCGTCCGGAATCTGCACACCGAGTCGTTATGCACTGCTTACTGGACGCCACCACTGGCGTGATTTTCATGGCATCGTGAATTCACTCGGTGGCTCAGTCATCAAGCCCGAACGCCTGACTCTGCCGGAAATGCTCAAGGCAAAGGGCTACCACACGAATGCCATTGGAAAATGGCACCTGGGTTGGAACTGGGATGCGATCAGGAAACAAGACGCAAAGCCGACAGGCGAAGGCCGCAAGAAGACATGGGGTCCCGAAGCGTTCAACTGGTCGAAGCCCATCCCCGACGGGCCACTCGCCCACGGTTTCGACCACTACTTCGGCGACACTGTGATCAACTTTCCGCCGTATTGCTGGATCGAAGACGATCAAGTTCCACGAGCTCCAGACACCGTTATGGATTCCTCGAAATGGAAACCGATCAAAGAAGGCAATTGGGAATGTCGTCCCGGCCCGATGATCTCAGATTGGGATCCGTACCAGAACATCCCGACAACTACGAAGCGCGGAGTCGAGTACATCAAGTCGCAAGCAAACGAACAATTGCCTTTCTTCCTCTACTTCGCCTTTCCGGCACCGCATGCGCCGATCATTCCGAACGATGAGTTCGACGGCAAATCCAAGGCAGGTCCGTATGGCGACCTCGTGGTTGAAACGGATGACGCCTGCGGTCGTTTGCTGAAAGCGCTCGAACAAAGTGACCAGGCTGAAAATACGGTCGTCATTTTCACAGCAGACAACGGCCCCGAAAAATATGCATACGCACGAGACGAAAAATTCGGGCACTGGTCCGCTCACCCACTACGCGGACTTAAACGGGACATCTACGAAGGTGGCCATCATGTCCCCTACCTTGTCAAGTGGCCGGGTATTACGCAGGCCGGTCGAGTTTCCGATGCGCTCGTCAGCCAGATTGACATCATGGCAACAATTGCGTCAGCCGTCGGGTTCGACCTGGCTCACGATGCCGCAGAAGACTCGCACAACCTGTTGCCTGTTTTGAAAGGGAACGTCGAACTGGTTCGAACCACGCACGTTCACAACACCCGTGAAAATCAGTACGCAATTCGACACGGCGACTGGCTGATGATTAACCACAAGGATGGTTACATGTCTGGTCGAAACACAGCATGGGAGAAACGTCACAAATACCTTGCGGACAACAATTCGCCCGTTGAGCTTTACAATCTTAAGAACGACATCGGGCAACGGAATGATCTCGCCGGGAAAGAGCCCGAACGAGTCGCCGAACTCCAGACGCTGCTATCCAGAATTCGGAAACAAGGTTACTCAGCCCCTCGACTGACTCACCAGTAACACACCTGCCAATATTTCGCTGTTAAGGGTCCCCAAATGAAATACTCTGCCGCTGGAAGCTTTGTCCACGCCACTGCCCTGAGCCTTTTCCTCGCGTTGCAGGCAAACGCCGATGTGCAGTTTCCCAACCCTGCAAAACCAGGCACGGGCCCCGTCGTCTCTGCCGAGTTGATTTACCAACTCGAAGGACGGCAGACACCGCAGTGTCATGCTTCGACGATCGTTGAAACTTCGACCGGGCTCGTTACTGCCTGGTTTGGCGGCACTCGTGAAAGTGACTCCGACGTAGGCATCTGGGTTTCGCGACACGTTGATGGGAGTTGGTCCAAACCCGTCGAAGTGGCCGACGGATCGGAAGGCGAGAATCAGGAATATGCCTGTTGGAATCCCGTACTCTTCAGACCAACTGACGGGCCGCTCATGCTGTTCTACAAGGTCGGCGTTAACCCACGGCTATGGTGGGGAGCCCTGATGACGTCTGACGATAACGGTAAGACCTGGTCAAAGACTCGTCGCCTCGGCACAAACAGCGCACTTCCGAAAGCCAATCAAAATCTGCTCGGTCCCGTAAAAAACAAACCACTGCAAATGAAGGATGGATCAATTCTATGCCCTACCAGCACAGAGAATGATGGCTGGAAAGTTCATTTCGAAGTCACCCGGGATCTTGGCAAAACGTGGGAGGTCATCGGGCCAATTCACGACGCCTCACGGTTCAACGCGATCCAGCCGAGTATCCTGATGCACGCCGACGGGCGGTTGCAGATTCTTTGCCGCAGTCAGGAAAGCGTGGTCGTCCAAAGCTGGTCCAAAGACGAGGGCCGGACCTGGGGAGACGTCACAGCGACAGAACTTCCGAATCCAAACGCAGGCACAGACGCAGTGACACTTGCCGATGGCCGTCACTTGATCGTTTACAACCACACAGTTCGCCGAGGTTCTTTTCCATCCGGCCGCGCGATGCTGAACGTTGCAATTTCGACCGACGGTAAATCGTGGAAACCTGTCGTCACACTGGAAAAGAACAAAAGTGAGTTTTCCTACCCTGCCGTCATTCAGGCATCTGATCGGAAAATTCACATCACCTATACCTTCAAGCGTCAAAGCGTGAAACATGCCGTGCTCGATCCGACACTATTAAAATAAACTGCTCAACGTTCAGTTGATATCGCAAACGCCCACCTCAAGAACACGCATCAGGGTTAAACTTCCGATGACACGATTAATCGCCGCCACGGTTTTTTCGCTTTCCCTTGTAACTTCAAGCATCAACGCTCAGTCGCCAGCGACTTTGAAACCGCGCATGGCGGTTCCTGGAACAATTGTTCTGCAGAATAATTTCTCGCAGGAACGGCCGCTCAAGAAGGACGTCTGGCAGTCGCGACAGGGAACTCGTTGGGCCATCGAAGAAGGCGTCCTGCGAGGCCGCGAGTCTTCAGCCGAGTTTCAGGCAAAGCGAAAACATCACTTTGGATACGAACCTCGCCTCAGCATCCCCGTGACGCCTGCCGAGTTTGTTGTCGCATTCTCGTTTCGGTTCGCAGGAGGCGATGAAACAGCAATCGTCCCATTTATCGAATTCGGACATCACGTCTGTCGAGTTCAATTCAGCAAAAACGGAGCAACGCTGCTGTCAGACGGCGAAACCATGAAGCTCGCAGAGGCCAAGGGCTTTGTCTGGCAATCTGGTAAGTGGTACCACGCTCTGGCCGAAATGAAAAATACTGAATTCCTCATTCAAGTCGCCGACGGACCGACACTCTACGGCCAGCGAGAATCGTTCGCCCAGGAATCGACCAGTGGTGGAAACGGTTTCGGCATCGCTGGTCCGAAACACGGAGTGGTGGAAATCGACAATCTGACGATCTCGGCCGTCAAAGCGACCACGCAACCCAACTGGGAGTCGCATAAGTCCAAGCTGCCAAAGTTCAGACCCATCCAGATCAAGCAGCCGAAGGCGAAGAAGCCAAAGACTGAAGCAAATAACTGAATTGAAAGCAGGACCTGCCGTCCACCAGAACTGATCGGAGATTGATCATGCGTCAAACCATTTTCCAGGCTGTACTACTTTTCACCGTTGGGATGCATTCTACGTTCCATGCAACTGCTGCTGAAGTCACAGCAGGCCCTAAGACTGGCACGCTGGTAATCGTTGGTGGGGGCGACGGCGACAACGC
The DNA here is from genome assembly GCA_937904325.1 of uncultured Planctomyces sp. Lineage (GTDB taxonomy): Bacteria > Planctomycetota > Planctomycetia > Planctomycetales > Planctomycetaceae > JABMPE01. The sequence goes on along the minus strand of CALGTK010000288.1, from coordinate 2,052 downwards.
GATGTTTCGCCACTTTGTAAAAATCGCGGGCGGTAAAAATGCAAAACTGGCAATCATTCCTACGGCGGCCTCCAGCAAGCCTGATTACAACTACGCTGAACATCGCTCCGCCAGGTACGCTCGCAAAGAACTCGGAATGCCAAACGTGACCGTTGTTCATTCACACGATCGGACCGTGGCGGGCACCCCCGCCTTCGTAAAACCGATCCAGGAAGCCGACGCCTTGTGGTTCACAGGCGGACGACAATGGCGGATTGCAGATGCCTATCTGGAAACTCTTGCCGAAACCGAAATTCGCAACGTCCTGGAACGAGGCGGCGTTATTGGTGGGAGTTCAGCTGGTGCGTCAATTCAGGGTTCATTTCTCGTCCGTGGCGACACCAAATCCAGCCGCATTCTGATCGGTGATCATCAACGCGGGTTTGGATTCATCACAAACTCAGCGATCGATCAGCACGTCATCCCACGTAAGCGTCAAGGCGGCCTGATCGAAGTTCTCACCGACCCCAACAACAAGATGAACGATGGCATCAATCGTCCGGCATTGCTCGGCATCGGTATCGACGAGGGGACCGCCATTGTGGTCCGACAAAACAAGTTCGAGGTCATCGGAAAGAAGAGCGGCGTCGTACTGCTTTACAATCCAACCCTGTGGTCGGCTTCGACATCCGACGCGGACAAGTACTCGACACTTTCCCCGGGTGCAAAGTACGACCTCGAAAAGCGAATCATCCTGAACCATTAACTCGTTCAGAGACCCCGGCAGTCAGACGAGTCCGGCAATTGGCTCGCCATGATAAATCTGGTGTGGCCGTCCCAGATCATCAGCCCATATCGCCGTAGAGGGAACGCCTAAAGCGTTGTAGATCGATGCAGCCATGTTCTCTGGCTTCTGTGGATTAGATGCCGGGTATGCTGCGTCTTTGTCAGATGCACCGACAATACTGCCACCTTTTGTGCCACCGCCAGCGAAGAACAGCGTTTGCACCGCCCCCCAGTGGTCTCGGCCAGGAGAATCGTAGTTATCGGCCAGGTGCGAAATCTTTGGCGTTCGACCGAACTCCCCGCCCATGACAATCATCGTCGTGTCGAGCAATCCGCTTTGCTTCAGGTCGTCCAGTAATGCAGAAAGTGCTCGATCTGTGGGTGGAAGCAGTCTCTCGCGAAGTCGCCAGAACGCGTCACCGTGAGTATCCCACGCTTCGTTGTTGCCAAGATTAACCTGAACCATGTTCACGCCGGACTGCACCATCCGATACGCCATCAGTAGCGACCAGCCGAAACTGTTGCGGCCATAACGTTCCTGAGTTTTTCCGTCAGCTTTTGTGACTTCGATCGCTTTGCGAATTCGCTGACTCGCCAGCAACGAAATCGCCGACTCGCGATGAATGTCGTATCGAGTGCCTTCCGCCGAACGTTCCAGTTCCAACTGTTGACGATCAATCGAGCCAAGCAGATTCAGTCGGCGATCGAACCGACTTGAATTCAACTCGGTCGGCAACTTCAAACTCGGAGCCTGAAACAGCTTCGGTTTGTCTGATGTTGGATTCTTTCGGGGAAGCTGGTGAAACGTGTATTCCGGATAGGCACCTCGCCAGAATGGATCGCCATAGTGCGTTGCCTCGATGATAAACGGATCGCGATGACCGCCCATCATCCCGCCATACGCTCCCGGAATCGTTCCGCCTGACCAATGCACCAACCGTTCGGGCAGCATCACCGACGGCGGAAGGTTGTTCCGCGCCGGGACAGCGTCGCCAACGACGGACGAAATAGACGGCCAGTCTGTTGGGCGAGGTTTACGATCGCCCTTAAACACCGGCGCAGTCGAACGTCCGGTCAGCATGTAATAGTGTCCGAGCGTGTGCCCGTTCGTCGGATGAGTGAGCGATCGAACCAGTGACCAGGATTCACTCCGCTGCGCGAGCATCGGCAGGTGCTCGCAAATTTCAATGCCAGACGTCGCGGTGGGGATCGGGTTGAACTCGCCGCGAATCGTGTCTGGCGATTCCGGCTTCATATCAAAGCTATCCTGCTGCGCGAGGCCTCCAG
>CALGTK010000287.1 GCA_937904325.1 uncultured Planctomyces sp. | reverse complement strand
CCCCACTTCACTACCACAGCGCTACGTTTTTCGACCGACCGGCGCTACGTTTTCTGACCGGCGTCTACAGTTTTGGTGCACTAGTTTTCATTCGCCGTCACGCACCGCCTTTGACTATACCAGCACACGCGATGTTTGTTGATCAGCGTTGTACATCGCCGGCGCGAGACGCTGTCCGGCCAGCGGGGTGAGTGTCCGTCCCTTGAATTTGAATGGGTACGTCACTTTGGCAAGTTTCAGGCAGGTGGGCGTGAGATCAGTAATAGGGCGGGTTTATCGGCAATTCGTCCCTTGTCCTGCAATCCACGTGGCCACGGCAGGCCGACGTTTACGATTCATGCAGGCTCGGTATGGGATTGACTTGCGTGGGATCACGTTTTTTCGACGCGAGTCACCGCAGCCGATGCCGTCTACTTTTGAACGTCGGGGAATGAAAAGGAAGATAGTGAGCGATCAGTCAGCAGGTCGTCGAACTGGCCACGAGAGCCGGAATTTCACGTGTGCTCGATGCCAATCTTCGGGTACCGTTCTATGATGCTGACATGATCCGAGAATCCGTCAGTCTGCCCAGCATTCTGAAGCTGAGCGACGATGGACTCCTGGAAGTCTGCTCCGCTTGTGGGATCAGTACGACCGCTGATCCTGATATGGCGCTGTGAGGTCTGCTTAAGCTTGGTGATCTTGATATGGCCGTGATGACGAGAGAAACTGCCGGAGCCGCACTGCTTACTGCTGACGGCGTTCTCGATCTGATATAAATTCCCATGACGGTGATCTTCGCTGCTTGCCAGACGACTGGAATCTGCGGCGGGCCAGCGAATTCGCAGCGGCGGCGTGTACCAATTCAGGAGCAGTTCCCCAATTAGTAATGGTTGAGACATCACGCAGGCCAGGAAGCTGACATGACAGGAAATATCCCGGGCATGAACCGACGAAAGTTTCTAAGGACGGGTGGCGCGGCAATGGCTCTGCCGTTCCTGACATCTATCGCGCAGTCCGCGAAGCCATCCGCCAATGTGCCAGACAAGAAGCTGGTGATGATGTACGTTCCAAACGGACTCGTACGGCGTTGCTTCTTTCCTGGTGAAGAAGAGGCTGAGCTCCCAGGCTTCGTCGGTGGTTTTAACGCTGACAAAAGCAAGAAGGAGAAACGCATCCCGAACAAGCCCGGCATCTACGACCTGGAATTGACGTCGACGATGCAGCCTCTGGCTCCGCATGCGGGCGACGTGACGCTGGTGACCGGCCTGGATCGCACTTACAAGAATGGCCAGGACGTGCATGCCCAGGGAGCTTCGTGTTACCTGACGAGCGTCTCACCCGAGCAGGCGGGTCTGAAGGGGTTGCGGTATCCGAACGGTCGGAGCCTTGATCAGGTCATTGGCGATCATGGCGGCCACAAGACCGTTTTCAATACGCTGGAGATCAGCTGTAACGGTTACAAGGCACCGAAGGAATCCATCTACTTCGACAATATTTCGTGGTACGGACCAGACAAGATTGCTCCCGCAATTCGCGATCCTCAGAAGCTGTACGATCGCCTCTTCATGAAGAGCAGCTACCAGGACCACGTTGCGGACGTCACCGACCTGATGCTGGCGGACGCGAAGAGTCTTTCACGAAAACTCAGCCGCGACGATCGAGCGACCATGGATCAATTCATGACCATGATCCGCGACATTGAACTGCGCATCGAAAAGCTGAAGAAGATGGTTGCGAAAACTGGTATCGAAAAACCCAAAAATCCAGAACTGCCGCGACGACTGTACATCAGACTGATGGGCGACCTCATGCTCGCGGCCATGCAGATGGGCATCAGCAATATTTGCACTTTCATGGTCGGCCCCGAACGATGGGACGCACCCCTCATGTACGAAGGCGTCTTCGACAAGCCTGTGCAACACCACAATATGACGCACAACCAGAAGGGCGACGGATACAAGGAACTACAGAAGATCGACATCTTCCACATGGAGCAGTACGCCTACATTCTGGAACGGATGAAAGAGATCAAGGAAGCCGACGGCAGCACGCTGCTCGATAATTCACTGGTCACTTACGGAGCGGGACTGGGTGACGGAGCCACACATCAGTATTTCGACCTCCCGCTGGTCGTTGCCGGCAAGTCTCAGGGCCAGGTGAAGCAAGGCCGTTTTGTGCAATGTAAAAGTGGCACGCTGAATTCAAACATGTGGCTGACGATTGCTCAGCTTATGGGCGTCGAAACGGACTCCTATGCAGATAGCGACGGGACGATCTCTCAGCTATGGACATGACGCACTCAGGCGATTCGCGGCAGTTCTACAACGGGCGTGAAGTTTCGTCGGAAACCATGATCTTTGACCAGGTTTTTGAGATTGGCCTGGCGGACATTGGGAACTGGACGGAATCGCTTGGAAACACGCATCGCCGTGTCCGGAATTTCATCGGTCGCATCGATGAGCTCACTGTCTGGAACACTGCCTTATCCGGTGAAGAGATTCGCGCGATTTACCGCAACACCAAACCATGAATCCAAGCGTCCCGTAAATGCGAGTTCATTTTCCATGACGACACAACTTCCAATACGAATAGCTGTCCTCGCAGTCGTTCTGACGATGGCTTTCCCCAGCGTTAACGCAGGCGAAGATTCCCGCGCGACGCCGTTGCCCAAAGCGAAGCTGGAACCGTTCTTTCAGAAGTATTGCATCCGCTGCCATGGGCCGGAATAGAAGGAGCTTCTGGATGTCAGACCGATATCAACCAATACGCAATCTATTGCTCGTCGCAGTCGGCACCCTTTTCCTCGGCCATACCTGCCAGGCCGACGACTTCGATCAATTTCTCAAGCCACTGCTGATAGAGAAGTGCATCAAGTGTCACGGCGAAAAGAAGATCAAAGGCGAAGTTAATCTCAAGGCGATTACAGCGGTGGATCAGCTCCGAGCGTCTCCCGAATTGATTCAGCAGATGATTGCAGTCATCGACGCTGATGCGATGCCGCCAGAAGATGAACCACAACTAGGCGAGCCAGTTCGCGTTAAGCTTCTCGCCACGCTTAAGCGTTTGCGCAAAGAAGCGACAATTGGAATTACCACCACGCTGCAGCCCCGACGGCTTAACCGGTTTCAGTACAACAATGCAATTCGCGATTTGTTCCGATTGAACAAGGACATCTTCCCACTCACCGAAAAACTGATGGCCCGACACGTTAACTACCTGCATTCCAGGAATAATGTCATGCCGGATACCGTTCAGGTGTCGTGCCACACATTGATGACGAGCACTGGCTTCGAGGACGTCCAGCCGTACCCAAAAGACCTGCGAGCTGCTCACGGATTTGATAATCAGGCGAATCAGCTCACGCTCTCGCCGTTACTGCTGGACGCGTATCTTCGATTGAGTCTCTCCATCGTCGATAGCCCTGACTTTAAACCTCAGAACGTCGGCATCTGGAATTCGTTTTTTGGTGCTCCCTCGAAAGATGCCGATATCGAGAAAGAAGTCAGGCGCCGGCTTGGCTCTTTGATGCAACGAGCCTTTCGCTCAGCAGTTGAGCTCGACGCTCTGGACCGATACACGCAGTACACCGTGGCGAAGCTTGATCAAGGGCTCTCATTTACCGCCAGTATGAAGAAAGTTGCGTCGGCGATTCTGTGTTCGCCGCTGTTTCTTTTCCGATACGATTCTCAGGCACCGGCCGACGATGCTTACGAACTGGCATCCCGACTGTCGTTCTTTCTGTGGGGCAGCATCCCCGACGATCAACTCGTTGCTCTGGCGGAATCTGGTGAGTTGTCAAAGCCGGAAGTACTTGCCTTTACGGTCGATCGCATGATGTCAGATCCGAAGATCGAGCGGTTTCTAGACAGCTTTCCAGCACAATGGATGCAGCTTGAGAATCTCTTCGGCGTTGCTCCCGATCCGGCAATTTATCCAGCGTTCAGCTTGACTGGGGGCTTTCCTGCGAGCGCCCAGATGGCTCTCGAACCACTGCTCCTTTTTGATGCAGTATTCGTCGAAGACCGACCAGTGATTGATCTGATTAAGCCGACGTTTGCTTATCAGAGTGATTTTCTGAAGACGTGGTACACCGAAAAACTCACCCCATCGGACGAGTTTCGCGAGCTGGTCGTCGAGGAACTCCGTATCCGAGAGGAAACTCGCGACCGGCTTACCAAAGAAGTCGCAGACATTGAGGAAAAACACAAATCGTTGACTGCATCTATTCGCGAACGCCTGCTGACGACAAAAATCAAGGCGATCAGCGACAAGCCCAAACAGATTGTCGATCTGAAACCCTTCGCTGCCTGGGAGTTTAATGGAGATCTGAAAGCATCCGTCTCGTCTCTACATCTGACAGCTCACGGAGACGTTTCTTTCGACAATGGGTTCGTCCAGCTCGATCGCGCTTATCTCGAAAGTCCAAAGTTGCCTATCGAACTGAAAGCCAAAACGCTGGAAGTCTGGTGTTCGCTTAAAAGCATTAAGCAGCGCGGCGGTGGCGTAATGACGATCCAGGGCCAAGGCGGTTTCGATTCAATCGTGTACGGCGAGCGAAAACCCAAACATTGGATCTCCGGCAGCAATAACCACGTTCGAACCCGGGACTTTACAGGAAGTACTCCAGAAGAAACCGCTGACGAATTGCTGCACCTGGTAATGGTTTACGAGGAAGATGGCATGACCACTCTCTACCGCAACAGCCGCCCGTACGGCGAATCCTATAGAAAGGGGGCCATCGCATTTGCCAAAGAAGGGAGCTCGGTACTCTTCGGTCTGCGCCACTTGCCGCCAGCTGGAAATCGATATTTATCTGTCGTGATTGATAAAGCGCGTCTATACGACCGGGCATTATCGGCAAAAGAAGTTGCTGCTTCTTCCGACGCCTCAAACGTCTGGGTTTCCGACAGCGAACTCACTAAAGGAATGACGGCTGAAGAGAAAATAGAAGTAGCGAAGCTCACTCAGGCCCGAGAGAAGGTCGAAATGCAACTGAAGAAGCTCCCACGGCCAAATCCCAAACAGAAAATTAACATCAACAAGGAAGTTGAGAATCGGTTCAACAATCGGCTTATTTCACAGGTGCGATCGCGAAACTTCAAACGAGTTCCCATCAGGGACCCCCGCTATGGTGGAATCATTACCACTGCTGCTACCCTGACCATGACCTCGGCACCCAAACGCACGCTTCCCATTGCCCGAGGCGCGTGGATGATCGAGGTCATATTCAATGATCCTCCGCCACCACCACCGAACGACGTTCCGCCACTCGACGAAGAATCGGGACCTGAGAATCAGACCATTCGAGAGAAGTTTGCGAAGCATCGCGAGAGTCCGGACTGCGCCGGTTGCCACGCACGGATTGACCCGCTTGGTTTCGCTCTCGAAAACTTTGACATCACTGGTCGCTGGCGCGACAAGTACGAAAACAATCGCGAGGTCGACGCCAGTGGAACATTTTTGAAGAGGCACGACTTCACCGACATCGTCGACTTCAAGGAAGTTCTGGTGAAAGAAGAAAAGCGATTTGCAAAGGCATTCACCGCTCACTTGCTCCGCTTCGCACTCGCTCGCGAATTATCGCCGGCAGACGCTCTTGTTGTTGACGAGATCGTCGCCAAAGCCGAGCCGGAAAACTTCAAACTCAAGTCTTTGGTTCGGAACATCATTCAGAGCGACGTATTCCTGACGCAGAAGTGATTAAACACCATACGCCACAAAAAGCAGTTTTTGAAAATGAAGCTGGCCAATCTCCGCAGCCTTTTAAAACAATGGGGCATCTGAATGAGATCGTTTCTTTATGATACCTGTCGCCTCGGTGTTTGTTTTTCCTAGTTTATTAGTGGTGCACGATTACCGAATCCCAGGATCGTTCGCCCCACCAACAGGGCGCTCAAGGTGCAGTCATGAATTATTTTTCCATCTTCGTCGCCTTCATTCTTGCTACGATCCCACAGATCGGTCTGGCAGGTGATTCGGCAGCGAAGCCAAACATCATTCTCGTATTCATTGACGACATGGGTTGGGCCGATTTCTCGTGCTTTGGCAACACCGACGCGGAGACCCCGGCCATTGACCGGATGGCGAAAGAGGGGATTGCTTTCGAGCAGTTCTATGTGAACTCCCCGATCTGCTCCCCGTCTCGGGTGGCTGTCTCTACGGGGCAGTACCCGCAGCGATGGAAGATCACGTCTTACCTGTCGAATCGTAGACACAACGAGCAGCGAGGCATGGCGCAGTGGCTCGACCCGAAGGCACCAATGCTGGCGCGAAGCCTCAGGCAGGCAGGCTACGCCACCGGGCATTTTGGCAAGTGGCACATGGGCGGGCAGCGCGATGTGGCTGAAGCACCGCGAATTACGGACTATGGTTTTGACGCATCCCTAACAAACTTCGAGGGAATCGGCGCGAAGCTACTGCCGTTGACGAAAACCGGCGACGGAAAGGTCGGTAGAATCTGGGGCAACGCGGTTAATCTTGGCGAACCAGTGATCTGGATGCAGCGATCAGAGATCACCAGGGGTTTTATTGATGCGTCCATTCCCTTCATGGAAAAGGCCCTGGCCGCGAATAAACCCTTCTATGTCAATATTTGGCCCGATGACGTTCACAGCCCCTTCTGGCCGCCAGCGGAGGAATACAACGTGGCCAAAAGCAAAGGGAAACGCGGCCTGTACCTGGCGGTACTCGAAGCGATGGACCGACAGTTTGACAAGCTATTCAAACACATTCGTGAGAATCCACAACTACGGGACAACACACTGATCCTGATCTGTTCTGACAATGGGTGCGAGCTGGGCGCAGGGCGTGCCGGCCCGCTGAAGGGTTACAAGACTCATTTGTTCGAGGGTGGCATCCGCTCGCCGCTGGTAGTGTGGGGACCAGGCTTATTGGCGAAGGACGCCGTCGGGACTCGAAACAGGGCCTCGATGTTTTCAGCCATCGACCTCGTTCCGTCTGTGCTCAGGCTGGCCGACGCCAAAGCTCCGGCGAACACAACATACGACGGCGAGGACGTCCTGGACACGCTGCTTGGCAAGTCGAAGATTGGGCGCAAGGCGGAGATTTACTTTCGCCGTCCGCCAGACCGCAAGAACTACTACGGCTTCGACCAGCTCCCGGACCTGGCCGTGCGAGAGGGACCCTGGAAGCTTCTTTGCGATTACGACGGCAGCCGGCCTCAGCTCTACCATGTCCCGGATGATCCTGGAGAGGAAAAAAACCTGGCAACCGTGAAGCCGGAATTGGTTAAGGAGCTGACGGCAAAGGTCCTGGCGTGGAACAAGACCATGCCTGAAGACAACGGTCTGGAACTGGGCAAGGTAACAGTGAAGACGAAGCCCCCCGCGCGCAAGGAATATGTATTGAAGCAGGGCACTGATTTGTCGGGAAACAATGCCCCGCGGTACGCTGGTCGAAATCTTATCATCACAGCCACCGTCGATAGTAAAGGTACAGATGGAGTGATCCTTGCTCAGGGCGGAGATAAGGAAGGATACGCACTGTACATCCGCGACGGAAAACCGGTTCTGGGCGTCCGTCGCGACTGGAAGCTGACAGAAGCGGTTGCCGAACACGAACTCCCTGCTGGGTCGGTGGAAGTTATCGCTACCATCTCGAAAAAGGGAATCATGAGTATTTCAGTCAATGGCAAGCCCGTCGCGAGTGCGGACGCGAAGTGCGTCCTGGCTAAAGCGGGTGACGGTCTGCAGGTTGGTGACGACCAGATTAAACCGGTGGGCAAGTACACCACCACGATATTTGCGGGCACCATCAGCAAACTTAAACTGAAATTCGACTAGGCACGATCAGCTAGACGCGATCAGCAGTTGCTCAACAATCGGAAAATTCGGTTGCAACGCCCGCACCGGACGGTCCGCGGAACCGAGGCCAGTCGTCAGTGATTACGACGGAATTTGCGAGCATCAGCCAGGCGATGCCATGTTTCAGAAATTGGTTCATTCTGATCGTCAACGTCAGCTGATGGGGGCGCCGGTCACGGTCCTTTCCTCGATCACCGAACCAGGGTTCATTCGTCAAACTGCAGCGCAAGAGCGGAATAAGACGAGATTTCCTTGTTCCCTTCGACCGCTTGCATTTCCGGATAGCTGACCAGGAAGTTGTTGGAGTCGATGAGGTTGATGAGGTAATGTGTTGTGCCCGCCGGAAGCCGGGCCGAAACTTTTCCATCAACAGTTATGGTCGCCCGAACGCGATGCCATTCTTCGTCCCGATGGCCGCCGTTTGTGGTGTAAATCAGATCGGCTCGGACGACGCTGGCTCCGTTCTGGCGATACGTGAATTCGACGGTGTCACCAGTGCGGCGACTCGTCAGTGCTGTGGGGGCTTTGACTCGTTTGGGTAAACGCAGGCAATGCGGATTGTAATAGGGATAGCTGGCCTCCATCTCGGTGAGGATTTCGGTCAGCCGCCGGTTCATGGTAGCCGCCTTTTCAGGCATGGACATGGCCAGGTTACTGAATTCTTCGATGTCAGACCGGACATTTCTGCTGCCGGAATTTGAGTAGAGCTGATAAAGCTCCAGGGTAGGTTCGTCGAAATAGTTTCGCACCAGCTTAAAGTTGCCGATCCGGATCGTGCTTTCCTGGGCAGAGGAGTTCGGGAAGTGCCAGACCATTGTGTCACGGACTTTGTCGCTGCCGGGTTCGCGAATCAGCGAGGCGTCGGTTGGATCATTCCACAGAAGTGTGCTCAGGTCGCATCCGTCGAAGTGTTTGCCAGTTGGTGTGTCGGCTCCTGTCAGCGAAAGAATCGTCGGATAGAAATCGAGTCCATTTACCATCACGTCTGTCTGCACGCCCTGAGGAATGCCGGCACCGGTAATGATGAGCGGAACTCGCGTGCCGCCTTCCATCAGGGAAATCTTGCCCTTGTCGAGCGGATAGTTGTCCGTCGCGATTTCATTCGGGCCACCTTCCATACCTCCATTGTCAGACGTGAAGATGACATACGTGTTTTCAATCAGCTTATGCCCCGGCCAGCGAGGGTCGTCTGTGGTCTCCAGATGGTTCACAAGACGTCCGACGTAATAGTCGAGCAGTTCGACCATCGCGCAGTAAAACGGGTTGTTCTGGCCTTCGACTTTCCAGTTTGTTCTTGCCTCTTCGGTTAGCTCAACGCCAAGTTTCTTGACATATTTGTTGAGCAACGACTCACAGCGTATCTGCCAGGGGGCGTGTACCAGCCAGGTGGCGTAATAGAGGAAGAACGGCTGGTTCCTTGCTTCTTCCACAAAGGCGACTGCGTCCTCGGTTGTCTGATCGAGCGGGAAACCGTTTTCATCCATGCGATAGGGATCGTTGGCCTGACGAGTGGCGAAGCCAGCCAGTCGGTCCGGCATGCGGTTTTGAACTCCGCGGCTGACACGCGAGTAATCGAATCCCTGGTCGGTCGCGGCGGGGAAAGAATTGTGATTTTTTGACATGTGCCACTTGCCGCTGTGTCCGGTGACATACCCGTATCGCTTTAGAGTCTTCGCCAGTGTCATTTCGTCAGCCGGCATTCGAGCGGTGTACCAGGGTGACATGTAGGCCCAGCCGCGAGTGTGATGAGGACGCGGCGGCTTGCCTCCTGAAACATGAGTCATTTGCGCGCGAGCGGGATGAGTCGAACTTATAATCGCGCAGCGACTGGGGCCACAGGTCGGCGCTGGAGAATACGCTTGCCAGAACATGACGCCCTTTTTCGCCAGGGCATCAATATTGGGCGTTGCCATCGGACAGGGCTTGTCGATGTCGTAGCACTTCACATCCTGCCAGCCAAGATCGTCGGTCAGAATAAGAACGACGTTGGGCTTTTCCGGCCGCTCCGATTCTGCAGCGGTCGGAACGATTTGAAACAGTACTATCAGAGTAGTTGCTGCCATTCGAACGATCATGGTTTTACTGAATTTCTATGGAGTCTGGAGTTGTGACCGTACTGCATTCGGGGCGACCTGTTGGATGACATTGGAGCAGATTGGTGATCAGGATGTGTATTCAGGAAGCGGACAGAGCATCAAGCAACAATGTCAGAAGTCGGTCGACTTCGTTCTCTGTTTCAGGGTCGAGACTCCAGCCATGTGGTTCGCGTCTCCGAGCAGTCTTGAAAACGCCGCGTTTTACGAGGATGTACTTTTCGATGGCGAGAAAACCGTCCAGTCCTGCCTGGAGTTGCAATGCGACAAGTGCGCAGATGGGGAAGTAGATGCGGTACGCTGTTGCGTCATCCTCGTTTTTCAACGCTTCCCACAAAGTCGCGATGCCATCCAGTAAATCAATGCCTGGCATCGTGCCAATGACGCCGCGTCGGAACGCATCGATCAGCAGAATGCCGCCCGAACCGTCGAACATGCAGGCTCGACCGTCACTGGCGTCTCGCAGATTAGAGATGTTTGGTCCGATGGGCGCGCCTTCCGGTTTGAACAGGACTTTCTGAGGCCCGTATTCATCCAGCAGGCGAACGTAGAAGTCCGTGGGAATCGATGCGCCGACGTAAGACGACGCGTCCTGAACGATGAGCGGCACGGGCACGGCATCTGCCAATGTACTGAAGTACTTTTGAAGTGCTGCCAGTGGCAACGCTGTTGCAATGGGCGGGATCGCCATGATGGCATCACATCCGGCATCAACAGCAGCCTTCGCAAAGTAGACCGCCTGTTTAGTACTCTCCGCCCCGACGCTGGCCACGACGATTCCTCGGCCCGCCGTCATTTCCACAATCAACCTGTTTAGTTCGACTCGCTCTTCAGACGTCAGCCGAAGGATCTCAGACACCATTGCTGAGCACACTCCGCTGACGCTTTGTTCGAACGCCCAGTCAATTTCCCGGTGCAGGCTGTCACGATCGACCTCGTCGTTCACGTCGAACGGTGTGTGCAGGATCGGGAGGATACCTTCTATGTTCGGTGTCACGTTCATTGATTGTCATTCCTGGTCGGACCAGGGGCGGCGACTCGTTAAGCAACTACCAGGCCGAACCGTGACCAGTCGCCGACGCTGCCGCCCTGATAGAAGACGCGTTGTTGGGTTTCCAGTTCGAACGGATGCTTCCTGATTTTGTCTTCGTTGATTTCGACACCCGGCCCGGGTGTTTGGTGTTACGGTTCGCGTTGTTTCATTGACGTTGAATCCTTCTTCCACAACATCATTCCGCCAGGGGACGTGCATTGTGCACCGACTCGCAGATGATTTAACTTGACTGAGAAAAACCGAACTCCAGAGACGGCTGTGCATGGCAGTCCAGCGTCGCCTCGCCTCAACCGTATACCATCCTCGATGGTCGGTGACAATTTTGACGAAGACTCACTTACACATGTGGGCGTGACAGGCATGCGTTTTGATCGCAGTGACACTCATGCTGTTAGTTTCAGTGTCCGCTTGAGAGCAGAGGTCCAGCACGCGTTTGGAACAGGTAACCCGAAGCCTCAGAGGGGATCTGTATCGGCTGATTTCGCCCAGCTAATACTCTCGCTGAGGCTTCGGATTACCGATGCCCGGCCGAGCGTAGACATCCAACTCGATATTTTACTTTGTCCTCAATATACTTGTCTTTGTAGCCGAAGACAAATACGCTGGTGGCATGTCAATCGCGACGTACATCAAAAACGACCTCGCGGCTCAATTGAACTCAGGGCGTCAGCTGCCGATTGAACTGACCCTTGATTCGCTGGCGGGTTACTACAACGTCAGCTTCACGCCCGTACGTACCGCGATCGGTGAATTAATCGACGAAGGGCTGCTGGAGAAAGGTCCGAATCGCCGGTTGAAGACCACTGACTCACGTCGCAACCGAAGCCGATCACGCCAGCCGAAGCCGCCTGACCCGCCACGTGATCCCTATGAAGTCGTTTCCAGGGATCTGGTGCAGCTTAGTCTACGGGGCGATGCGGCCTATCTCCGTGAGGAAGCGACGGCCGAGAAGTACGCCATCAGTCGGTCAGTGATGCGCAACATACTGCATCGACTGGCTGGCGAAGGGATGCTCGATCACATTCCACGACGTGGCTGGCGTCTGCGTCCGTTTCGGCAGGACGACCTGCAGGCATTCATTGAAGTGCGTGAGGTGCTGGAACTGAAAGCACTGGAGTTGGCTCGCCCAAAACTGGATGCCGCTGAACTGCAACGCATGCTCGATTTGAATGTGCCGCCGGCACCATCCGGCGTCTCACCAGGTGTCGATGAATCTTTACACGAATATCTGATCTCGACCGCCGGCAACGCTTACATCAAGGACTTCTTCGATCGTCAAGGTCGCTACTACCGACTGTTGTTTGAGTGGGAAGATCACGATGGCACTGTTGCGATTGAGACAATGCGTCAGCACCACAACATTTTGACAGCATTACTACAAAAGAACTGGTCCAGGGCAAGGAAAGCGCTGTCGCATCACATACTCGACAATCACCCGATCCTGAGCCAGATCGTAGGCTTTTCTGGACGGAGAGATAAGAGATGACCTCACCACCATCACGACGTCAATTCTTGAAGTCTGTTGGCCTCGCCACGTCCGCGTCTGGGCTGGGACGTGTGGCACTGGCACAGGAAAAGAGCCAGCCACAGAAGGCCGCCAAGGATAGTGGAACGCAACCGCAGAAATTTCTCTGTGAGTTGATGATCTGCGATTACGTGCAGTTCAAGCTGTCCAGAGTAGACACGCATGGGAAAGTCATCTGGGAACACCGTCCGCAAGGAAAAGTGTGGGACTTCGTTCTCACGGACGACAACAAGCTCATCTACCCGATCATCACCGACAAGCAGGAAGTCCGCTGCATTGATTTAGAAAAGAACGTGAAATGGTCCTGGCCTTATGCCAGCGAGTTCAAAGAGATCATCAATATCACCGGGCATCAATCACAACTGATTGTGAGTGGCCAGCAGCCGTCCGAGGCCATTTTGATGGACCTGGATGGAACGATTCGAAAGAGGCTGCCAATACCCGCCAGGTATAAGCATCATCATGGCCAGCTGGGAAACGTGTATGCCATCGGCAACGAGCACTATCTGGCGCAGCTTTGGGGCGAAGGGACGGCTCTTGAAGTCGATGGAAACGGCAACGAGGTCTGGCGATACCAGGTGCCAAAATCCGGAAACGGTCGTTACCCGGCGGGGACCATTCAGGATCTTCTGCGACTGGACAACGGCAATACCCTGCTGGCCTGTGGGACTCAGACGCGTTTACTGGAAGTGGATCGCTCCGGAAAGATTGTCTGGGAATTCACTGGCAACGATCATCCCGAACTCAATTTTACCAATGCCTGTAATCTGCAGAAGCTGAGAGAGGGCTGCGTTCTGGTTACCAACTTTCTGCGTGGCAATTCAGGCCGCGGCGCACATGCCTTCAGACTGACAAAAGACAAGCAGGTGGACTGGACGTTTACCGACCACACGAATTTTACCGCCGCCAGTCAAGTGTGGGCGATCGAGCCAGGTAAAGAACTCGTTGGGAGCCGGGTAAACGATTATAAAGGCAATGCTGCAAAATGAGCGAACGGTATGAGACCACTCACCTGTGTGCCGTCATGTTGCTTCGGGGATCATTCATGAGACTACAGAAATCGCTCCGCGGTAGCCTTCTGCTGCTTGTTATCTCCGTCGTGTTCGCAACACGCATGGTTCGCGGAGAGGTTGAATCCGACATCGACTACCTGACGGAAATCAAGCCTCTGTTACGTGACAAGTGTTTTTCGTGCCACGGTTCGCTTAAGCAGGAAGGTGGTCTGCGACTGGATGCGGCGAGCCTCATTCAGAAGGGCGGCGAGAGCGGTTCGGCTTACGCAGCCGACGCTGTTGCGAAGAGTCTCATTCTGGAACGAGTCACCGACGATGATGACAACCGGATGCCGCCGGCGGAGGACGGCTCGCGACTGACGGCGAAAGAGGTCGCAAAGCTAACTGCATGGATCAAATCGGGAGCCACAGCACCCGATGAAGTGATCCCTGAACATCCCGCGGGGCACTGGTCCTTTCTGCCGCCCTTAAAGGCTGATGTGCCGAGCGTTTCGGCTGACTGGATTCGCAGTGATATCGACCGATTTCTCGCTGCCGAGCACAAACGCGTCGGAGTCAGTGCGGTTGCTGAGAGTTCGCGTTCGATGCGCCTTCGACGAGCGTCTCTCGCACTGACTGGCCTGCCGCCGACTCCGGTCGAACGACGTGCTTTTCTCGATGACGAATCCAACGGCGCTTTTGAGAACGCGGTCGATCGTTTACTGGCGAGTCCACGATACGGGGAACGGTGGGCTCGGCACTTTATGGACATCTGGCGGTACAGCGATCCGTCCGGCTATGGCAAGGAAATCCGTGACGGTCGACAGCACATCTGGCGGTGGCGGGACTGGATCGTTGAGTCGCTAAATGCCGATAAAGGTTACGATCGAATGATCGTCGAGATGCTTGCCGCGGATGAGGCCTCGCCCGAGGATCAGGCATCGCTTCGAGCAACTGGTTTTCTTGCGAGGAACTGGTACAAGTTCAATCGGAACGTCTGGCTGGACAATATCGTTGAGCATTCTTCGAAGGCGTTCCTCGGTCTCACCGTCAACTGTGCTCGGTGCCACGACCACAAGTACGACCCGTTTGAACAGGCGGGTTACTACCGGATGCGGGCAATTTTTGAGACTCACGACGTCCGCGATGACCCGCTACAACTGGCAGCGGACGGCTCGGCAAACGGAATGCTCGTCCGGGTCTACGACGCTCATCTGGATCGAAAGACTTTTACGTTTCTGCAAGGCAATGAGGACCGCCCATCCACGGATCCGTTGCCTCCCGGTTTGCCGGAGCTACTCGGCGATCTGTCGGTCGAGCCTGTGTCCTTTCCGGTGACCGTCTGGTATCCCTCACTGCAGAAAGATAAGCGCGATGCTGCGCTCAAGGCTGCGAGAGCGCAGATCGCTGCTGCCGACACCGGCCTCAAAAATTCGCGTGCGATGCTGACTGCGTCGCGAAAAAAGCTTGCAGATTTCAAGGAACCGAAGCCGTCGCCCGTTGATTCTTCAAAGAAGACTATAGCAGAAATATCCGTTGATCCCGGCACGCCTGTGCTGAGCGACGACTTCTCTGAACTGGATGCCGGTCAGTGGAATGTGGAAGGCGGAACCTGGTCGGTGAAAGGTGGGCGAATCGTCCAGTCAGTTGGAGTGACAAAGCAACACCGTCTGGTTTCGTCGGTCGATCATCCTCGCGACTTTCGAGTAAAGCTGCGGCTGCGGATTACCGGCGGTGAGACGTACAAGTCTGTCGGTATCGGCTTTGATGGACATGGGTTGGCGATGAACTCCGTTTATCTTTCGGCGTCCGGGGCGAAGGTGCAGTTCAGCAGTCAGGGCAACGGCGGTCGCTGGCAATACCCGGCCGCCGGAGCGGCTGTGCACTCGATTAAGGTTGGCCAGGATTACGTGCTGGAACTGGCCGTGCGGGACCAGTTGCTGAATGTGCTGCTCGATGACGAACTGAAAGTGGCTTACAACCTGCCGCAACGGAAAGCCGGAAAAATATCGATCTGGGCTTTTTCCGCGACTGCGGAATTCGATCAACTCGACGTCACGACGCTGCCACCGGAAACACAGCTTGAGCCAGCAGCCGGACGCTCGACAGTACCGTCGAAGTTGCTCACTCAAAAAGACCTGCAACTGGCTTTGAAAGTCGCCGAAGCCGAGGAGAAAATCGCTGTTGTACATTACCGTGTCACTCAATCCGCAGCAGCCTCACTCGAAGCACGCATCGCAGCAGAGACCGTGAAGTTTGGATTGGCCGAAGGCAACGTCGACACACTGGCCGTGGCCGCTGGACGTGCGATTCGTCAGCACGCCGTCGATCAACTTTCCGAGCAGGTCGCGCAGGCTCAGCTGAAGATTGAGCAGGCCCGGCAGAAGCATGATACCTCGACGGCGGCGATTCGAGCGAAAGCGACATCAGAACTTCAGATGGCGGAAAAACAGATCGCGGATGTGCAGAAAAAGCTGGCTGTTGCGAAAGAGCAGTTCGACAACGATTCAAAGCAGTACGCTGCGCTCGGTCCACAGTATCCGAAAATCAGTACCGGCCGCCGCCTCGCCTTTGCGCGGTGGATCACTGGTCGAAGTAATCCGCTCGCCGCGCGAGTTCTCGTCAATCACGTCTGGCTGCGTCACTTCGACACACCGCTGCTGGAACGCGCATTTGATTTTGGACTACGGTCGGAGAAACCTCGTCATGCTGCGCTGCTCGACTGGCTGGCGGTGCAATTTATGGAAGATGACTGGAGCCTGAAGAAGCTGCACAAGCGGATCGTCATGTCCGGCATCTATCGACTGAGTTCTTCATCAAGCGCAGCATCGGTCGCGACACGAGCGGCTGATCCCGACAACCATACGCTGTGGCGAATGAATGCTCGCCGGATGGAAGCCGAAGTCGTGCGTGACAGTCTGTTGTCGCTGGGAGGCAGCCTCGATCTGACGACGGGCGGCCCACCTATCGAGCACACGCAGGGGCAGAAAGTTCTTCGCCGCAGCCTGTACTTTCGCCAGAACAAGGAACAGCAAATGACGTTCCTCAGCCTGTTCGATGGAGCGAAGGTCAACGAGTGCTACCAGCGGAAATCAACGGTCGCTCCGCAACAGGCTCTTGCTATGTTCAATAGCCACATCGCGGTAGAGCAAGCGCAGAATATCTCTGGAATTTACAGCACACTAAACGGCAGCGAGCTGGTCGAAGCGATGTTCGGACACGTGCTCTGTCGCGAGCCCAGCTTGGAAGAACAGGCCGAGTGCACTCGGTTTCTTACAGAGTTCAATGGCGGCGCAGAGGCGCGACGTCAGCTCGCCCTGGTGCTGTTGAACCACAACGACTTCGTGACAATCCGATGATGGAAAATCTGATGAATAATTCTGCAAGACCTCGCCGGCGTTTTCTCTCCGATCTCGGAACTGGATTCGCGTCGTTGGCGCTCGGATCGATGCTGCAGCAAGACGGATTCGGAGCCCAACCCAACTGGGCTCCGCCGGATGGTCTGACCCATTTTGCTCCGAAAGCGAAAAGCGTGATCTGGCTGTTTATGGCTGGAGGCGTCAGTCAGGTTGAGACGTTCGATCCTAAACCTGAACTGACGAAGCATGGCGGGAAGACTATACCGGATACGCCGTTCGCCAGCGTGCTCGAATCGCCCTACATTAAGAATCGCATCGAGCTGGTGAAGGGCGATGCCAACGGAAAAATTTACGACAAGCTTTATCCACTGCAGGTCGGTTATCAGAAACGCGGCGAAAGCGGTATCGAGGTCAGCGACTGGCTGCCGCATCTTTCTGACTGTGTTGATGACATGGCAATCGTTCGGTCGATGTGGACGACGGCAAGCAATCATGACGCTCAGCTGCAGTTTCATACTGGAAGAAACCGCTTCGACGGTTTCTTTCCGACGATTGGCGCCTGGGTGCATTACGGACTTGGTTCGCTGAATGACAGCCTGCCACAGTTCATTGTTATGGGGAACAAGATTGGAGACTGCTGCGGCGGCAAGGGGACGGAAGGAGCCGATTACCTCGGCCCGGAACACGATGGAGTCACTCTGTCGGTCGATCCGAAGAACCCGCTGCCGTTTGCAATCCCTGCCGCAGGTGCTGGCTCGGCCGAGCGATTGAAAGCACAGCAACTACTTGGTCGTCTTAACCGGCTTACGGCCGGTGACTATCCGCGCGATGCTGCGCTGGCGGCTCGCATCAAGTCTTACGAACTCGCCTTTCGCATGCAGACAGCCGTGCCTGATGTTGTGAATTCGCTGGGTGAGACTGCAGCGACTCACAAGCTCTACGGGACAAGCGGCGGCCCAACTCAGTCGTTTGGACGGCTCTGCCTGACAGCGAGACGCCTCGTCGAACGTGGAGTGCGCTTCGTGCAGATTTATCACGGCGGTGGTGGTGCCGGTGCCTGGGATGCTCACAGTAATCTGCAGACGAATCACGCGAAGAACTGCCAGCAAATTGATCAGCCCATCGCAGGACTACTGAAGGATCTCAAACAGCGAGGCCTCCTCGACGAAACTCTCGTCGTTTGGGGTTCAGAGTTCGGACGGACTCCCGGCGGTCAGGGTTCAAATGGCCGAGGCCATCACAACTTCGGTTTTTCCGTGTGGATGGCGGGCGGCGGGATCAAAGGTGGAACGGTTCACGGAGCGACAGACGAACTGGGCTTCCACGCCGTCGAGGATCGGCACTACGTGACCGATATCCATGCAACAGTGATGAAGCAACTCGGCCTCGATCCACACCGACTGGAAGTACCAGGTCGCAAGCGTCTGGAAATCGACTACGGACATCCGATTGATGAAATCATTGCGTAGCGGTTCTGGCCCCTGGCGAGGGGGTAACAGTCATCGCGTAGGAGTAACCCGTTGTGCGCATCGACGCATTAGGTCAAACCTATCGTGTCCTGAAACTCCAGGAACGGTAATCCCAACTCTGGCCTTCATCGTGAGTGACAAAGAGCCGGTAGTGGTACGTTGTGCTTGGCTTGAGGCTGCGAAGTGTGAAACGATTGATGCCCTGAGAGACGTGTCTTTGTGGAGTGGCATGTTGCCAGGTTCTGTCCACGCTGAATAACTGTTTCTGAACGACCGATCCTCTCTGATCCGGCTTCGGCGTATAGGTCAGTGCGTCGAATACGCCGTAGTAGAGAATGGCTTTCGAGTCAGGGCCGGTCTTGCTGATGTCATATTCGATCGTCGCGTCTGTTGCGGTAACATCGATTATCTTTGACGAACCAAAATCGACAGGTAACTTGAACAACTGAGCTGTCTTTTCTTTCGTGAGATACTCCGGGATTTCGACTTCGGTGTCACCCTTCGGCCGCGGGCCCGGAGTGGTGATACCTGGGAATTCCGGCGAGTAGCACTCAATTCCGCCTGTGGCCATGCCCATCCATCCAGCCGTCAAGTAGTCGTCCATGTAGTAAACCCGTCTGGCATCCAGCATAACCCGTTCGCCACGTTTAATTTGTGTGATAGTCTGTTCGAGCTTTCTGTTCTTCCGAGTATTTGCGGGGAACTGTGCCCGATACCATCGGCCGTCACTGCCGTGAAACCAGCCGCGGCGTTTGATCTCGCGAACGACGTCTCCCGATCGTTGCCGGTTTGGTGGGCCGGGAATTTCGCAGAACGAACCTGTCGACGTCAGCGTGATGTGATCAAGCGAGTCGGCGGATTCAGGTTCGCGAATCAATTGTTTGCTCGGCTTGATGGCCGATGCGTACAGCTTCCAGCGACCAGCATCTTCGTCGTAGAAGTATCCGTAGTACGTTGTCAGCCCATTGGAGATTGTTACTCGCATCGCCTGGATAATGCGGTTGGCTCCGCGCGGATAGGCGACCGCGTTGCGGAATTTGATACCTGTGCCTTCGTGTCCAAAGCTGCTGTAGTCGGCGTCGCGTAGTGCAGTGCCGATCAATTGCGGCAGATGAGCGATTGGTGGAACCTCGGTCGCGTTACGCCCGGTGATCCACATGGAGAAGTTGAATCCAGCAGCTTCGGGAACTCGGCCGCTAACAAGAGATGTGCCGAAGTAGCCAAACGGAGTGGTCAGCGGCGAATAGCTTGACTCAGTGCTCACGGCCTGCGTCTCAAATACCCACATGTCGGGATCATTGCAGGACTCCGGTGCACTGTAGCGTGCATGCACTGCCGAAGGTCGCCAGCGTGTTCTAAGCAGACTTGCCTTTTCAGTCGCCGAGCCCGTTAAACGGATAAAATGAAGGCGGGTATTCGCCGACGGCAACTGCTTTGAGCAATCGACTGTGAATGTCACCTTGCCTGGCTTTTTGATCTCGAACGTCAGCGACTGTTTCTGTGGCCCAGAGGCATCAGATTTATTGGCGCTCATTTTTCGGACATCATCACCAATTCGAATCGTCCAGGTGTGCCCTGCTTCGTCAGGCGGAACGTGGAGGAAAAACTGAGCTTCAATCTTTCCGGGTTGAGAGCACCACAGATGCCATCGAGCGATTCCACCTGCTTCCGTGTTCCGTCCGGTCAGGTATCCGAATCTGTTGTTAATCAGTCTGTCATCACTGGCCAAACCAGGACGCTGGTCGCGAGCCTCGAAACACCTGTCAAAAAATCCGTTCGTTGCTGTAAGGTCGATGACGCCGTCTCTTGCCGCTTGCGCCATGTACCGAACAGGCGATGGGCTATCAGGCGTCGAATAGACGTCTTTGAGTTCAAATGCATCGAGTAAAACCTGTTCCGCTCCATCTGCCAGAACACGAGTGGTTTGCGTGGCGGAACTGATAGTCAGAACGAGGAGACAGACGCGCATGGACAAGATCCGAATGAAAGGAATTCTCTCAGCAACCTCTCATACCCTCGCAGATCACTCGCGTTCACGCACAATGAGGGCACATAAATCCGACAAGCTTATTGTCCGGTGTTCTTTTCCGCGACGGAGACCGATATAAGCGAGCCTCCGAAATGCTGAATTCCAATGACGCCGGGTTTATGACGGGTACGCAATGAAACAGAAATTGAATCTTCTGACGGTTGCAATTACGCCGTTGCTGCTTGTCGGATCAATCGAAGCAGAGGATAGAGTCGCGTTTCTCGTAGGAGGCGATCCGCAGTATCTCGCCGAGAAGTCGGCTTCCCCAACGCGGCTCGATCCGTTCTCTGAGCAGGCGGCTGTGCGGATGGTTCAGTTGTTGAAGCAGTTCCCAGGTCGAGACATCCCACAGCAGTTTGGCGGAGGTAACGTCAGTAGTGAAATTCGGGGACTTATTGTTACCGGAGATTTAATCGACAGTGCCGACAAGAACGGTGGACCTTATCCGGCAATGCAGCGGTTCGAATGGGAGCGTTTCATTTCGGACTTTGGAGTAGGTCCGGACGATGGCCGCATTCCGTTTCCCGCTTACGAATTGCACGGTAATCACGATGGCCCACAGGGCGATACGTTCGTCATTGACGAAATCATCCAGCGGAATAAGCAACGAATGGGAATCCATAACGAAGGTAACGGGCTGCACTACTCATGGGATTGGGGGCCTTTGCATCTGGTCAACCTTGGAATCTTTGTCGGTAGGGGAGAGAAGCGTCGCGACGATCACCACTACTCGCCTCGAGCCAGCTTTGGTTTTCTGATGAGCGACTTAACAAAGCACGTCGGTAACAGTGGGCGTCCGGTCATTCTGTCGTTCCATCTGCATCCAAACTGTCCAGAGTACGATTGGCCCAAAGAGGACCTCGCCGAGTTGTGGGAGATCACACAGGCTTACAACGTGATCGCTCTATTTCACGGGCATACTCATGGATCGCCACCGAAACGTCTGCGATGGGACGGCAAACAATTCTCGTCCAGGCTGGAATCAGGCGTCGACGTCTTCGATCCCGATGACCTGGCGGCTGCAAAGTCTGATCGTCGCAATTCGGGAACGGGGCAGGGTCTGCGGCATGGTTTTCTTTACGTCGAGTTGATCGACGAGGCAGGTGCGAAAAACGATCGGTTTGTCGTCCGCAGCTATGCCACCAGAGACAACTGGGCGACTCACAACTGGGACCGGATGTGGACGAAATCTGTCAGAATTCCAGACATCGACTAAGTAAGCTCGCCTGAAGACTCTTCACTTAACGAGCTGGATTCGCTTTAAAATGGTGTGTCCTGCTTTGCTTGTCAGATTAATTTTCTGTTTGGTCGCCTCGTCCAGAATCGTGATTTCAAACGTCGCGATCTTTGACCACTCCAGCATTTTTTCGTCAGTACTCCCGAAGTCTTCTCTTCGAATGAGAACTTCCTGGGGACCGTCACCGCTGATGCTCTTCACAGATGAGAAGTCGCCGAGATTATTCTGTCTGCTGAGAAATTTACTACCGGCGTTTAGTCGCAGTAACAGACGTTTGCCTTGCGGATCGATCGTCAGGGAAAGCTTCCTGGTGTTGGAGCGAATCAGTTCCGGGTTCTGGAATTTGTAGGTTTTGATGGACCGCTGGTCTCTCGTGGACCAGTCCTGAATGCCATTGCTGAAGTCTTCGAACGCCGTCCGGATTTTAAGCAGCTTTGTCAATGCTTGCAGGTTGACCGACTTCGGAACAATTGACTGTTCAATGGAGTTTAACACAAAGGTTGAGGTTTCCCCCCGCTCAAGCGGGACGGACTGCGGCAGGCGATAGCGGCATAACGCGAAGACATATAACGGAAGATCATCGTAGACCGGCAACTGGACCGACCAGCGTGGAACAGATCGCTTTGCACCAGATCGTTTCGCATCAGCCTTGTTCCAGAACCGCGTTCTCGAATTGGGGTCGTAGCTGAAATAAATCTCCGTGTCCGTGAGTCGATTCTGATCGGCGGGAGTCACTGTGAATGTTGCCGTGCCGCCACTCACGTCGAATGTCGATGGTGGTGTTACAGGAATGTTCTGATCGATTCCTTTCAGGTGCTGGTTGAACCATTTATTCAGGAGTACCCATTGTTCCGGACCGGGTCCGTGGTTCTGGTGAATGTTGGTGGAAACTCGCCAGTCGCCGTGTTTCAGTAAGGCCATTGACTGATAGATGCGTTCGAACGTCGAGTGGAAATCATTGGACGAGCTGATGAACAGCACAGGGCATTCCACCAGCGGCCAGTACGCGCTGGCGTCGACGGTGTTCTTGTAGAGTTCCAGATTCAGGAAATGTGCACGAATGCTGCTCCCTTCAATGCCTCCTGGAAAGTCCAGGAACTTGAATCCTGATCCGCCTACAAAAGGGACGACTGCTTTGATCCGAGAATCGATTGCCGTCAGCGCTGTGATCATTCCGCCCATGGAGAAGCCTGAGAAGCCTATGCGATGGGGGTCGACTTCTGGTTGCTGTTCGAGAAACGTAATGGCCCGCCGAGCCGCGACAGTCAGTAGAAACCAGTTGGAATTCCGTGGACTGGCGACTGGATCGATGGAGTGTTCATCCGGTTGAAGATTCCGCTTCCAGCCTTTCCGCAGTGCTTTGGAGTAGAATCGAGGCCCCTGTGTCGGATCGACTTTTCCCCAGTCTGTGTTGATATCGATCCCCGGCTCCATCGGTCGACCGAGCCAGTTGATATCGACTGTAGCAAATCCCTGTTTCGCGAAGTAGATGCCGCGACCGCGTTCGGCTCGCTGCCCACCACCGTGGCTCCACACGAATGCCGCGTTCTTCTGTTTTTTATTGTCTGGAAAAGAGTAGTAAGCAGCGATGCGAGCGTCAGCTCCTTTAAAAGAGCCGACCTTGAACGTCACGTACCGCGTGACAACTCCGTCTGCCTTCCACTCTTTGACAACCGTGACGTCGAGCGGTTCTTTGCGAGCGTCAAAGTCTTGCCAGAGGTCAACCACATTCTGCGGAACGTTGCCTGGTTCATACTTCCTGAAGGTCTCGGCAGCCTGTGTGTTTAACGTGACGACTGCCATGCCAAGCCAGAAAACGGCAATACACCGCGATCGTTTGAAGTTTTGCAATTCCATATCAGATATCTTATTCATTGTTTCAAGGGCGCAGTCTGCTGTAAGCCGCTGGCCGCGATTGGGAAGCCTGTTTCCTGTCCTTCTCGATAGCGTGACTTTTCAATCGACGTTTTTGAGACCGGGGTTTGTAATTGCCTGATGCAATTCGTCGATCAGTGTCTTCTGTTCGCCAGTCATTCTGACGGCGGTATCAGCGGACGCTTGTTGCTTTATTCCTTACAGGCCCTCGACGAGTGCCTGCTTTTGTTTGGCTTTGCGGCCTTCCCTGTGCTCATGCGTCAGGACTCGTCCAGCTTTTGCCGAAGCTTTGATACGTAATTCTTTTGTCAGTCGGTCGATGTTAGACGTGATCTTCGGATTCGGGTTGTTGATCGTGCAATCACCGTACCCCATGTCATCCGCATAAATGACGATGATGTTGGGCTTCTCGGCCGCCCTCGCAATGACAGCGAACAGCAGAACGATTATCAGGGGCACGAATCTCATCGTGTTCTGTATCCGATGGGTGACCTACTTGAACTGAAGATCGCTCAGTTTCACCCTGAGGGAGTGAATTGCTTTGCCATCGATGTTGATAACCGTGTATTTCACCGTCGGGTCGTATGCTTTCAGATCGAAGTCAACACGCCCGAACGACTGTTTCTCGTTGTACCCGAACAGCGACGACTTGATGATTGGGTGCACATGCTGGTTCGTGAGCCGCGACGAACTGAATTCATACAGCGGGTACATTCCTTCGATCTTTGTGTCGACCCGGTATGCGTCGGAGCGGTGCCGGTCCGCAGAGAGAATGATGACGCCCTGAATCTGTTGATCCGCGATGAACTGGTAGATCCTTTGCCGTTCACCGTCGTACCCGTCCCAGGTGTCTTTCGATCCTGGTTTGACTTTTGGAGCCATCGGAACGTTGGAGCAGATGACCGTAAATGTCGCTGGCTTGTGGGTGAGCGTCTTCTTGAGCCACTTCATTTGTACGGGGCCGAGCATGGACGGGTCGTCAGCCTTCGGTGACTCACGGTAGTAGCGACCGTCGAGCATAATGAAGTGGACATCGCCGATGCGAAAGTCATACCAGCATCCGGGATTCTTATCGCCGCCACCGTAGTACGGGTTGTCCCAGTTACCTTTGAAGACTTTCCAAACGTCGCGTTTCCAGGCAGGTTCGTCGATGGCTGGCCCGCCCCAGCCGTCGTTGGTGGTAAAGTCGTGGTCGTCCCAGATCGAGTAAATCGGTACACGTTTTGCGAGCTTCGCCCACTCCGGTTGACTCTGGCGTCGATAGTAATGGAACAGTTGCATTGCCGGAGTTTCCGGATCGTCGATGTAAACGTTATCACCCAGAAGCAGCAGCGCACGCGGGTCAATTGCGCCGATCGTGTTCCACATGTGCTCATTCTCCGGCACGTATCCTGCGCCTCCGCCGAACGCGATTGTGAACCGGTCCGTCGGTGCGTTCTCTTTCAGCGAGGTGTCCGGAAGCGTCCGGTTCCAGGGCCAGGTCCTGGCGTCAAATTTCCAGGCGCCGGGCTTACCATGGGCAATATCCAGCAGCAGTTTCGTGTGCGCGGGGTTCACTTTCGCCGCTTCAGACTTTTCGAGGTAGGCAATCGCTTCGGTGGTCTTGCCCTGCAGGATCAGTTTGAGGGCATGCGGGTGGATACGCTTAACCTGCCCGGTCACCTTCGC
Organism: uncultured Planctomyces sp.; assembly: GCA_937904325.1. Taxonomy (GTDB): domain Bacteria; phylum Planctomycetota; class Planctomycetia; order Planctomycetales; family Planctomycetaceae; genus JABMPE01. The sequence continues at coordinate 9,166 of CALGTK010000287.1, read as the reverse complement.
GGGCTTCTCGTTGTTTACTTTCGGCTTGGAAGCCTGAGCAAACAGAGGTCGCGACGTGATGGATGTAATCGTCAGGCCGGCGAGTAGCAGTAAGATCGGGATTCGTTTTCTTCTCATTGTCTCGTTTCACTCTGTTGGAGATCAGTGGTTGCTGTTCTTCAAGGCCCTTAGACAACGATGCGAATGGTTAAACGCATCGCACAACGTTTATGGTCGCCATGCTAAGCATAAAACGAGACGTGCTGCCAAGCGAAGCTTGTCTTCTTTGCGATGAATACGGCATTCGCCTTGAATCGGTTGCTCTATTTGTTTTCTACCTGGTCGAAAAAACTGAAGCAGGCAGACCTTCGCTGTTGACGAGGTTTGCTCCCTCGGGATTGGCTGCCCATGCGTAGCGTGCGGCAATTGGATTGTTAACGGATTTGCTGGAGATTCTGACTGAATCTTTATCAATTATTTCGGCTGTCGCCCAGTACCATTTTTTGTTTTCATTCTGAATTTCGAAACGCTCGACAGTTTTTCCGTCTCGAGACTTCAGTCCCGTTCCGACCGATTTGAATTTCACGGTAATCGCATTGCCTTCAGTCTTTGACTCAGTATACAGCGGTCCGGAATAGACCACGTCTTTCTGGTCATATTCATGAAACAACGCCCAGCGTGCGAGACGGGCACCAGGGGCCTGTTTATTCTTCGGATGGATATCGTTGGCCGCTCCAACATCATTAATTGTTGCCATGCCCGTCTTCGGCGTTGTGTCCAGTACGAGGCGCATCCGATTCTGCAGTAGCGGCCACGGGTCGTTGTTACCTGGGGCGGTTGTGGCCGTTTTAAAATTCGCAAGCTGGACGTACAGAAACGAAAAGTCTTTGCCCCATCGACTGCGCCAATCGTTGATCATCAGGGGGAGAGTAATGTCGTATGGAACTTTTCCTTCTCTGGCGTTGGCTTCGCCCTGGTACCAGATCACGCCCTTGATGGTGTATCCGACGAAGGGGTGGATCATTGCGTTGTAGAGAACGCCTGGTTGCCCCTCTGTCAGCAGAGGGCGTTTGGGTTTGCCGGGACGACGAGGGGCTCGTTTTCCGTCGGCCTTGCCTTTATCTCTCCAGGCTTTGACAGCTTTGTTCCATGATTCAAGACGTTTCTCATATTGCTGATTGGCCTTTTCGAGATCAAACGTTCTGTCGGCTTCGAGTAGCCTGGTCACCATTTCTTTAGTCTCCGGAATGGAGCTGAGAGCTTCGCGACTAGTGAAGGTTTCCACCGGTTTGCCACCCCAGGCAGTCTTGATCACTCCCACCGGAACCCCGAGGTCTTTGTGTAATTTGCGGGCGAAGTAGTACGCCACCGCGGAATAGCTACCAGTAGTTTCGGGCGAAGTAAGCGACCAGCTTCCTGTGATATTCTCCATCGGCTCCGCGGCGGTGACGCTGGGGGCATTAAACATCCGGAGTCCCGGATAATCGGCGGCGGCGATTTCCTCGGTGGCGTTGTCCGATCTCGAAACCGTAAAGGCCATGTTAGATTGACCGGAAGCCAGCCAGACCTCACCAACCAGGACGTCTTTGATTGTTAGAGTATCATTGTCGGACGTAATTGTGAGATCGGCCCCTTTCGAGTCTGCCATTCCCGTACCGATTTCGACGGACCATTTTCCGTTGTGGCCGGCCTTTGTTGCGGACTGTGCATTTTTGAAGGAAACAGTTACCGAAGCACCAGCGTCAGCCCGGCCCCAGAGTTTTGCTTTGCCGCCCTGCTGCAAGACCATGTGGTGACCGAAAAAATTCGGTACGGAGATTTCTGCAAATACCGGAGAGGCGAGGAGCAGGATTAAAAATGCGATCCGAAACTGTTTCATAGACTCACTCATGGTTTAGTAGTGATCAAAAGAGGGGCGTCTCAGCCAGCAAGGTTCGGCTTCCGCAGTGTGCTCTGTGGGGGCGTCGTTCTGTCCGGCTCAGGATTCAAGTGAAGAGCTCGCTCATCGAAATGCCTGTACTGTCTCCGAACTTTTCGATCGGCACGTCCATCGCGTTGGCGATTCTGACAAAGAGATTCGACAGGACATTCTTCTCTTCGTCGTAGGAGACGAATTGGCCGGTTTTGTGGCCCATATGTTTGCCGCCGGCGAGAATGAGGGGGAAGTTCGTGTTGTCGTGGACTCGGGAAGTCGCGGCCCCCTGGAAGACGAGGCAACGGTCGAGCATCGAACCGTCACCCTCTTTGGTTTCCTTCAGTCGGTTGATGAAGTACGCGAGCTGTCTGGCGACGAACTGATCCCACAAACCCCAGTCTTTGAACCCGTCGTCACTCTTTGCGGCGGAGTGGCTGAGCTGGTGCAGGTCTTTACCCATGCCGATCTGCTTCGACAGGTTGTTGGTCGGCGCGGTGCCACCTTCCGATGCAATCTGATAAGTCGCGACCCGAGTGATGTCTGCCTTGAAGGCGAGATACATCAGGTCGTACATCGCACGGATATAGTTCTCCACATCCGTGAATTCGATCTCCAGATTCATTTCAGGCGGAGCTGCAGCAGCTCCCTTTTGAGCCCACAGCCTGTCATTCTCAATTTTCTTTTCCAGGCCGGAGATTGCGGCAAGGTACTCGTCGAGTGTTGCCTGGTCTTCTTTGCCTAGCTTTCGTCTGAAGTCTTTGGCGTCCCCGTATATCTCATCGAGCAGATTCTGCTTTTCCCTTAATCTAGCTTGTGCAGCCGGACTGCTCGCGCCGTACATTCGCTCGTAGATTTCCTGCAGGTTCGACCAGGCCGGAATCCCCTTGCCGTCCTCGTCGAACGACAACGTATAGGTCCGACTGATATTTCCGACGCCTCCGACGGTCGAAAGCGGCATGGAAGCCAGTTGCGTCTGGCCTCGATGATGCGTGCTGATGGCCTGATCAATGGAGATCGAATTGAAGGTCGTCTTACCCTTGACCATCTCTTCCGAAGTCAGGAATCCGGTTGGATTGACGTGCGCATCGCCGCTATTTCGGTTCAGAGGATGAGAGAGCCCCGATACGACCGAGATGTCGTCCCGATAAGGATTCAGTGATTCCTGACTGGTTCTGAATTCGTAGTCCCGGCCTGCTCCTCGGGGAAACCAGAACCAGTCTTCATGCTGTGGGTCGTTCTCTGGCGGGAGACTGACCCCGTTCGGAAAGAAGATGAATGCCGCTCGTTTGGGCAGAGCGTTGAGAGCCTGTTGTTCGTTCCCGGTGGCCATTGCATTCATGAATGGCAGCGCCAGCGAAATGCCGGTGCCTCGGAGAAACGCTCTTCGCGGTAAGTGCCAGGATTTCATCGCCATGGTCTCAATATCCTCTCTGAAACTGTTCGCTCTGAACGATGTTTCGAATAAGTGTCGGGACGGAGTAGCTACCTTCTTCGAAACGATCAACCAGGAGATTCACCAGGTCTTCGTCGTGGTATCCGATATCGCGTGAGAGTGCGGAAGCCAGAATTCGCTCTGTCAGGCCTTTGGCAAAATCACGCTTGCGGTGATTGACGAGGTAGTTCTTAAGTATAGCAATACCGTCGATGATCTTGCCGTCCGGCAGGGTCGATTCTCGATCGATCGGGACGTAGCTCTTTTCAAACGCTGGCTTTCGCTTTTTCTTCTTTCCCTTCTGCGGTGCGTTCGCCGCTTTGGACACGACGAGCACCTTCTCACGCCACGCTCCACTGGCATCGTAGTTTTCGAACGGAATGCCCCAGGGATCGATTCGCTGGTGGCAGCTCCGGCATGCCGCATTGTTTCGATGAGTAAACAGTTTTTCGTTCAGCGTCATTTTGTCGAAGCCCGGAATGCTCTCGTCGAGCGGCGGGACGTTGGCTGGCGGATCCGGCGGTGGATCGTTGAGAACTATTCCGGCCAGCCACACTCCGCGGAGAATCGCGTGTGAATTCATTCCGTCCGAATTGCCAACGAGAAACGTCCCTTGCGTCAACAAGCCTCCACGATGGCTCTCCTCATCAACATCGACCTTCCTGAATTCGTCGCCTCTGACACCCTTGAGCTGATAAAAGGATGCCAATGCCTGATTCACAAAAACATGATCGGCTTTCAGGAAATCAAGAGCGGTCGAGCCGTTTCTGAAGACATCGTTGACGGTTTCCAGAGTTTCCTGACGCATCAGATCCTTTAACGGATCTCTAAAGCGTGGATAGTACGTTCGATCGACGGCCACGTTGAACAGCAGTGAAGTCTGAAGCCACTGGTCCGTGAAGTGTTCGACAAACCTTCGAGACTTCTCGTCGGCCAGCATGCGATCGACTTGTTCCGCAAGCACCGAAGGCGTTGTCAGCCTTTCAGTCGAAGCCGCTTTCAGAAGTTGTTCGTCGGGGACGGAACACCACAGAAAGAATGCCAGTCGTTCGGCCAGTCTGTAATTTGCGTTTGCTTTTTCAGAGAGATCTCCGGGCATGCCGAGGTAGAAGAACCCGGGCGAACACAGAATCGATTTGTAGGTGCTCAGCAGAGCAATGATTGGAGATTCATCCTTCGCGTACCGGTCGTAGACGGCGTTGTATTGACTGAGTTCCGACTCGGTTGGCGATCGCCGAAACGCCTTTTCAAGAAACGAGGCAACGCTTCGTCGAATGTGATTGTCAATGTTGGACTCAGCGATGTCGGCAGGGACGAGCGTTGACGTCAAATCAGTATTGTTGTTTCCCTGATAGTCGAACGCTTCAAGATAGAACGGTTGTCTGGCTGAATTGGTGATCCGGATAAAGAAAGGGCGATCCAGAGCACGCGCAAATTCTGCAGGAAGATCATTGGGCCAAGACCTGAGCGAGTATGTCTTGACCTCGTCACCAGGCTGAAGACTTATCGTTCCCAGTGTCTGGACGACCTGGCGAGGGTCGACAGCCGAACGCTGAAAGCCAATGGAAATCAGAGCCTTCCCAGGAGTGTCCGTTTTTACCGCGATTGAGGTATCAAACACGTATCTGGAGATGGACGGGATTCGCAGATCGATATATCCGCCGACGTTGACCATCACTCCTTTGTCAGCACGTTCCACCTTCGCAACGGGGGGCTTATTTCGTTTGCCTTTGTCCGCGAAGGTCTCGGGCGGATTGACGTCCAGGTTCTCAATATCTGCGCTGACGCTATAGGGCTCGTAAGACGTGATGTCCTTCAACTCGTCGATGATCGACAGGATGACGTTGAGATAACTTTCGAGATGCGGGCTGCTGATCATCAGCAGTTGCGAATTGTTCTTGAGACCAGTTTCGACACTGGCCCCCTCTTCCGGCAGTGCGTTGACCTGTCGCTTAACTGAAGTATGCAGAAGGTCTTCCAGAGCGTAGCGAAGCTCATAACGCGTCAGGCGGCGGACGCTGCCGCGTTTGACCGTACTTCCGTACTTCAACGCCTTCTTGAACTCCGCATCCAGCCAGCGAATCATCAGGTCACGTTCAGCATCTGTCGGTTGCGGTTTGCCCTCGGGAGGCATTTCACCAGTGTTGAAGGCTTCCCGAACGTCTTCCCATTTCCCGAGATGCTCGCCAGCAATGATATCCGGATCGATGTTGTCCAATCCGATCTCGGCCTTGGGAGTTTTCCCACCGTGGCATCGCACGCAATACTTCTGAAGCAGCGGTTTGACCGCGTTATCGAACCCTTTCACGTCAGGCTTGAGGTCAGCACGCGCAAACTCTGACGTGCAGGCAACCAGAGTCGCAAGCAGAATCAGCTTGGTTTTCAACGACGAGATAAATGGCATTTTTGAATCATACTGTTCGCGAAGGCGCCGGCCGAACAACGAATGCGAAATTCTACCAGGATCACTTCAAACGACGGAGTCGATGTGTGGGAGGGCAAGCGTTTCATAGTACGGCCACACATTGAGGTTAGAAACAGCGCCTGATCGGAAATGCCAGAGCGGCTGAGTCTTAAACGAAGCAGCATTGCCCTGTTAATCCGAAGCAAGCGGCTGATCTTTTCATTTGTGGCCATCACAAACGTCACGATCCATTCCATTGAGAGAACAGGGTGTCACCTGGCCTCGAAGCTCAGGCCTTTCACTGGCTTCCCCTGTTTCGTGAGAGCACAGCTGAATCGCCAGCCTTTCTTGTGATCGATGACTTTAAGGATCAATTCATTTTCGCCCTTGTCGAGGTCGACTTGATTTCCTTCGACCAGTCGACCATTCAGCACGGTTCGGGCAAGGTCATCGCATTGCAGAACGAGCGTGACGGTCTGTTTTACTGGAGAGGTGACTGTCGTTCTGACGAATGCGCTGCAGTCGTCGTGTTCACCAATGCTGGCCTGGACATCGATCCGGCTGGGCTCGAATCCTTTTGTGATCGACATCCAACTGGCGTCTTTTTTGAATGCTGGGGCAAACGCTTCAAGGTTGTTGCTCGTTTTGTCATCGAACGGACCGATGATCTTCCACTTTGTAATGAGTCCCGCGACAGGCTTACGCGGAGATCGGGATGTTTGCTCGTCGGGGACAAAGACCTTTCGGTCCATCCAGCGTAGAAGACACTCATAGAGTCGGTTGTCTGAACGCTTGTGATTCCTGAGCGTCTCCAGTGTTGCATCGGCGATCTCGGTGTACCCCATGCGGTCCATCGTCCATGTCGCCATCATGCAGACTTCGCCAGCCTCGTCCTTCAATGCCTTTTCGATAGCTCCGTGGGCAGGCCTTGCATTCTCTTTAAGCAGGAACAAACCGCAGATGCCCCAGTAGCGAACTCCTTCGTCGGCATCAGCCATGGCTTCAACGAAGGCGTCGAGGTTCTTCGGGTCACGAGACAAAGCAAGGTCGGATAGATCGAGGTACCGTTCCAGCGGATAGAGTTCAGGAACACGCACCATGTCGTAGATGGTGAGATTATTCTCTTCTGCCCGCCGCACCCTCATCGCTTCGGGCAGCAGGCCGGAGTCGAACAGCTCAAGTTGTCGTCTCCGAAGTGCGGCCCGCAGTTCGGAGACTTTCTCCTGGCTCTCAGGATCGTCGATCAGGTTGTGAACGTTGTCGAAGTCTTCCGCGGTGTCGTAGAACTCTTCGGATACTCGAGTTCGGAAAAAGCGGCCGGTGACGGCGTTCGTTTTCCCCTCCTGATGATGCTTATGCCACGCGCGGGTCGCTCGCATCGTGTACATGTACCTGAGCTGCTGGCCATTCGGAGCCCAGGGCATGTAGTTTCTGATGTAGGCAAACCGCTCATCTCTCATGCCACGAACCATGTCGCATGCTTCGTCAGCGCGTTCGCGGAAGCTGAGGTGATAATCCGGCGCAGATTCGGTACCGGGACCAAGGAAAACTCGTCCCTGATATCCGTCAGGAATTTCGGCTCCCGCAAGGCTGAGCCAGGTTTTCGGCATGTCAACAAAACTGACAATGCGATCCACTGTCATCCCCGGCTTTTCAGCTGGCCACCAGTTCTTCCACTTCTCCGGAATGCGAACAATCAGCGGACAGTGTGTGCCGCTCGAGTAGAGAAAACGCTTGCTCCTTGCGATCACGCCGCCATGATCGGAGCAGTAGATGATGATGGTGTCTTCGTAGAGACCATCCTTTTTAAGAGATGTGATCACGTCGCCGACTTTGCGGTCCATGTTGGCGACGGCGTCGGCGTATCGAGCGTAAGTCTGCCGTACTTCCAGCAAATCCGGGTGATACGCATGCAGCGTCATCTTCGCCGGATCGTTGACTGTCGGAGTGTTCTTCGGAAAAGCACGACTCTCGTGGCTGTCGCCGATGTTCTTGATTGTGAAGAACGGTTGATTCGGTTGCCGCTTCTCCCACGGACCACCACCTTTCCAGGTGTCTTTGTCGTCGCGGCCACCGATGTTGAAATCGGTCTTCCCTCCATTCCCTACGAAATAGTCAGCCTTCTTCAGCTGGTCCGGGTAATAGGGAATTCTGTCGTGAGGAATCGCGTAGCGACTGCGCATCGGCTGCGTGCCGATCGAAATTGCATAGTGCCCGGTGATCCATGTCGACCTTGTCGGAGCACACACTGCGGCATTGTCGAAACAATGCTTGTAGCGAAACCCTTCCGCGGCGAGTTGATCAATATTTGGCGTTTTCGCATTCTTCGATCCGTAACAGCTGACCCAGGAGATGCTGTTGTCTTCGCTGGTGATCCAGAGAATGTTGGGCCGATCCTCGGCACGGACGAGGCTCGAAATAACGACCATGCTGCAGAGCCAGGTCGTAGCGAGATATTTCATTCGAGTTTGTCTTTCTGATGTGGGCCGGATTCAGTCTTTGCGATAAATGGACGCGTGGACGAAGGACCAAAAGACGTTTTCGAATGTTCCCTCGCTCACACTTCTGGTTACCGTTCCCGTAAGTTCCGTGTAGCAGTTGGGAACGCCGGCAGACGTCATTCGATTCCCTTGTATAACCTCACCCAGTCGATCTGAACCGTGCCGAAGTCCTGTCCCTTGAAATCAATCTGCTGAACGTCGTCGTCCGTCTTAAGGGTTACCAACGGGTTTCTGATGATCTCCCTGCGGTCGTTCACCTGGATGAGGATGACTCCCTCTTTGATTTCAATCGTGACCTCATTCCACTGGTTAAGTGGAAAGAACTTGTCTTTGATGAAGATCTTCTTTTTCTTCTGAAGAGTCAGTTTTGTTTGCTCTTCGCCAAAAATGAACGAGTTCACATGGTGTCCGAGATCGAGCAGCGATCCCCGATTCCTGCCCTTCTTTGAGGTTTCGTTGTATCGAATGCGCATTTGCACGACGAAGGATTCTGGCACCGGCTTTATCCAGATCACTGGTCGTGTTCCGTCATGTCCGTCGCCAATCGCCTGCATCTTCTTTTGATATTTTTCCGTAGCAATCCCGCCGGTCAGGACACCATCCTTAACGTTCCACTGAGTGTTCTGACGGATCTCCCACTGCATTGTGTTCTTATGAGGGCCGTCCTTCTCGAATTCTTCGGCGTAGATGAGCTTCACCGACTTAAACAGTTCCGGCTTGTAGTCACCGGCCTGCGAGGTGCAGGGAAGCATGGCGCTGGCCATTACAGCCAATACCAGGAGCAATGTGTTCAGAGCCTCTGTTTTCATCTGAGTACCTCGTAGTTGAGAAGAGTGCAAACCGGTTCTGTGCTAAGCCATTCCGATTGATCGTTTATAGATGTCGGTGTCGGTGTCGGTGTCGGTGTCGGTGTCGGTGTCGGTGTCGATCCAGCA
>CALGTK010000286.1 GCA_937904325.1 uncultured Planctomyces sp. | reverse complement strand
GCCCAGCCTCCGATCGATCCCCACTCCTTTTCATTCGGTCGCGTCTGCCCCCGCTCATAGAACAAAGGGTGCGGCCCGTCGCTGAAATCGTGTCTATAGTTGTCCGGATCAATGTCGTCACGGTGTGCGGTCACCAGCCCGTAACCACGTTTCAGAAGCAATGGGACCTGCCAGCGTGATGCGTATGTCCCACGCGCTTTTCCCCCAGCGGGACTCATGCGAATCTCCGGGTCAGCGTGAACGCACTGATTCCCGGAAAAATTTAACCCGATGAAAGCCGGGGACTTTCCGTTAACGGACCTGGGGGAATAGATCAGAACTTCAAAACTGAGTTTTCGGTCGGGATGTTTGCGGGAAGAGAGTTCCAGCTGTATCTGCCGACGGGTGGCCGTGCCATGGAATGCATCCGTCGGCCCATCCAGAACTGTCGCAGTGATCTGCACCGGTTGCCGCGGTGTCTGACCATACACATGATCTTCCAGAAGCTGGACGACCTCCGCCCGCCGGACTGTTTCCCAGTGCTCCCGGCTCGTTGCCTCCAGTTTCGGCAGTGTGTAAGCGGGCACTTTCGACTCATCGTAATTGGTGTCCGCTGGTTCCTTTGCCGGCAGCCGGTTGATCAGCAGACTGTGACTGACAAGAAACATCAGTGGGAGTAACCGTTTCATGATCGATTCCTGTCTTAGATGGCATTCGAAATGAACGCAGGCAGAATGAGTCCGGGCCGCCGATAAAACACACAGGTGTAGACCATGAACCGGAAGCGGTACGGCCCCAGCATGCGTGATCCGAATCACTGCCTCATTCAGATACGGTGGCCTCATTCAGACATGGTGGCCTCATTCAGACATGGTGGCCTCATTCAGATACAGCGGCGGTGCAGCCACTTCACTTGCCAATCTGTACCCTCAGCCACATCCGGGCATCCGTGGTCGGGACATGATTTTTAATACATGAAAACCTGCTCAACGTGACCTGGCGTCTGTCTGTTTCGGGACGGGAAGAATCCTGACCTGATCACCGAGCGGCAAATCCATGAATTGTTCGAACTCCTTCACAAACTCTGCGGAACTTTGACCAAAGGATTTCCGGAATGCCCCTTCCCAGCCCAGTTTTTCCACATTCGGATGGAACGATTTAAGCAGTACATCCTGTCCGTATCTATTCATCAGGCAGGCGATGGCCCACGCGCCACTTTCGTAGGCCAGTTCTCGACATTTGCTGTCATACGTGTCAGGCAGCAGAGACGGACAGCCTTTCCTCTGCGACTGAATAAGCCTCATTTTGTTGATCATACGCTGCTCAAGCGTCTGCCATGGGTGCGAAGAATTATTCCATCTCGAGAGCTTTCCAGTGGCCCACAGTCTGGCCGCGGTGATTTCCGCCATCGCCACGGACGAACCTTCGACGAACCAGACCGGCCCCATCCGTTCGCGACGCCGTCTGTGATCCGTGGTCTGGATAAAGGAATGCTGAACCGAATACCAGTACTCATGCAGGATCGTGATCTGTTCATCGTCACTCGCAATATCAAGTACCCCGGCAAATCCCAGCAGTAATGATGATGTCATACGGTGAAAGCCCCATTCGGCTCCACCGTTGTGTCCGGCACTGCCACGGGGCATCTGTTTTCCTTATTGTCTACGATGTTCTTTTCCTGACTTGCTTCCCTTGACTTGAGATTTGATCGTTCCAGGTGATTCCCACCTGATGGCGCTGGAAAGAAAATGAACCTGCCAGGGGGCAAAGATGCTGTTAAGGGTTCTCGATTGCCCCGGCTGGAACCAGAGCCATCATGTCTGCTTTCAGCAATCCAGTTTTCGACAACCCGGCAGTACTCGAATCTGCCCGGTATTTGAGGCAATTGAAGTATTCACTTTATCAATCCGGATGTAACTTTCACTCAACCCGAGCGGAAACATTGATTGTGCCATCAACGGGTCCAGGCTGGAAGCTGCAGAGTTCGGTGCCGACCCTCTGTCTGGCCGCCGGCATGCTTTCGGGTGGCACCATCTTTGCCTGGTCAGGAGCGTTGAGTGGTAGCGATCGGTTGACCAGCATTCTGGCAGCCATTGGTATGATCGGTGGAAGTCTGGCTGGCGGATATCTCGGCACACACTGGCGTCGCACGCGGTCTGATGATCCTGTCAGCACTGAAACACGTACGGAAAGTGATGACGACAGTCGGTGATCTGTCGCGGCAGATTATGAGAATTAAAATCAGAGCCCGTCTCCGGTTGCTGCCCGAACAGGCTGATATCACATCTGCTGAAGAGCTGCAGACCAGATCTGCCCGGCCGGTCCCGGCGTTTTTCATTGATGAGGACATTACTGCCATGGGAATCAGATTCAGACGGTTTCATCGCCACTTCCTTGCGATAGTGATATTTTCAACAATCAGTGCACAGGCATCTGGCGAAGAACGCTGGCTTCAGCAGAGTGGTTATGGGCTGATGTTTCACTACGAAGCCTTTCGAAACCATACTCCCGAATCCTACAACAGAGCGGTCGACTCGTTTGATGTGATCAGGTTTGCCGACGCCGTGGAAAGTACCGGCTGCGGTCACATCATCTTCGTCATCGGACAGCACTGGGGAAAATACTGTACGCCGAACAGTGCGTACGAAAAGCTACTGGGCGTCGAAAATGGTGTCTGGACAGCAAAGCGTGATCTGATCATGGAGCTGGGCACGCAACTCGCGAAGCGCAACATCCGTCTGATCCTGTATATGACTGCCCGCGCCCCCATGCGTCATTACAGGATCATTCAGGCGGTGGGAGATACGCTGCCCAGCATTAACGGTCAGCCAGCCGGCCCTGGTGTCGATCCGATGTCTCATCCCCGTAAAGTGAAGGGATTTCTGCGCAGTGAAAATCAGCCACCGAATCCTGTGTTCCTTAAGAACTGGGGCCACGTCTGCGGAGAATGGTCAAAACGTTACGGCAGACTGGTCTCCGGCTGGTGGTTTGACGGCTACAAGACTGAGATGAAGGACTCCTACGAATCCCTGAAAAAAGAAGAATTCAATATCGATACCTGGATCGCCGCGGTCCGTTCGGGGAATGCGGATGCAGAACTGGCATTTAACTCGGGAGCACATCCGATCCTGTCTCTGTGCACACAGGGGAAGCTGTGTCCTCACCAGACATTCACTGCGGGTGAAAACCATGATTTCCACCAGCGAACAAAAAAAGGACGGGGAAAACTTCTGACACCCGGAAATTTCCCGGCCCCCGAAGGAGTCATCTGGCATCTGCTGCTGCCGGTCGGCCAGGGCTGGGGAGCGGGAGTCAAATCCCGGTTTGATGTGGAAACTCTGAAAATACGGACGGACCTCATTAATGCTGAAGAAGGTGTCGTCACGTTCGATGTGCCAATCGCAGCTGACGGGACTATTCCCGCCGACATCCTGCAGATTCTGCAGCGACTGGGAACCACCAGCGGGAAACTCAGGGATGGAATCCTGTCCTACTGACAATTTATATTTTCATGACACAATCCGGGATCGCCTGACCTGGCACGACAAATGGTTGAATCGCATCAAACTGCAACTTGTTTTGAAGCTGAATGTGCTGTCATGAGGACACGTTCTAACCATCACCCATTCGTTGACACAGCGGGACGCTCGCTGTCAGACAGATGACTCTCGATCTGGCGGCTCAGTGACTCAACCCGTATGGTTTCTTCAGATTTTTCGATCTGTACCATCTACCTGGCGGCTAAGGTTAAAGCGAAATGCAGGCACAGCGAACGTTGATCCTCAGAACCGTGCGGTGTCCGGAATGAGTCATCGCTTGAATGAACCTTGGGCGATGCGTCAGAATGAGTGAGAAGAGAATTCCGGATATACAAAGGCGGGCCAATGAGCGACCAGACGACAAGTGTGTCGAACGGAGAAGAACAGAAGTGTCCCTGCTGTCACGGGACGGACCTGTTCGCCGGGCGCGGGAGCGTGTTCAAAGTTCCTTTTGTACCGGACACCCCCATCCTGAAATACGCACGATCTTATCTGCCGTCGCAGTACGCGTGCCTGTCATGTGGATTCATGGGATTCGTGCTGCAGCAGTCCGACCTGGTCAAGCTTCGCAAGGAAAATGAAGCCCGCGGAACCTGAACCGGCCCGATAGTCTGTTTGAATATCTCTGGCGACGCTCAATAGATTGCATTCTGTGAGTCCTGGCCAATCCAATAGCGACTGCGCTCGTGTAGGCTGTTTACCAGTATGTTTGCAATGCACTGTGGTCAGTCGTACAGCGATTGAAAGACCCGGTCGAGAGACCGAAACGGAGTTAGTCTGTTTCCGCAGACGGAAGGCGATGTATCAACGAAGGAGATGTTCTGGTGAACATCAGAGCTGGCAGCACTCAGTCCTTGCATTTTGATTCTCGGGAATGATCGTCATGAGAGAATGTAATTTAAGTTGATGGACTGCCTTCGCCGCCCTGGAAAAATCAAGCGATCAGAACAAGATTTCAGTCGTCTTCAGGAATGAAATTCAGCGTGTAGTAGGCTTCGGCGTGGAGCAGTGGCAGCCCGGATTTCGACTTCACGCCGTCGCAGTGCAGCTCATGGATATGGCCTTGTTGCAGGCCAGTCACGTAAAGACGAGCTGCCTGTCCATCGTCGCTGACTTCCACTCGGTCGATCGTTGGCGTTGTGTGGTCGACTTCCGGGCTTCCGTACGCCGCCTGAAAAATATAGGCGTACGTGCCGAGTTTGTAGGATTCAACGTGGGCGACTGCTTCACGATCGACGGGCTGGGTGAATGTCAGTTCGAAACCGTCTGGCTTAGCTTTCATTTCGTGAATTTCAAAAGGAACTTTGCCTGTCCACCGGAGCCGATCCAGAGCATACGGTTGCCGACCTCGCGAACCCCAGCCGCGGTTGGTTCCTCCGACAAACATGCTGCCGTCAGGCGTGAACTGTACCGCGAGACTGCCCGAACCAAATCCTTCCCGGAAGGGGAAGCACGCTCCCTGGTAGAAACCGTTGACCATTTCCAGGTTGCATCGCATGACTGTGCTGAAGGTCTGGTCGCCGACAAAAATCTGGTTGGTAAATGGTCCGAACTTTCCGCCGGATACATCGCAGGCGACGCCGCTGGCTGATTGGCCCATTTTCTTGTACGGAAAGTAGATTGCTGGTGGGACGAGTTCTGGAATCTTTGGCTGCTCGACCATCATACGGCTACCGCTTTCTGGTTCGACAGGTTTCGGCCCGATGACCGCCGTCGTGTCGTACCACTTGTTTCCACCGGGGTGTCCCTGGAATGATCCTGGGCGAAGATGCTTGAGGCTACACGTGCCGTTCCACGGTCCCTGGTTGTCTGTGTAGAAAATGTCGCCCAGATGATTGGCTCCGATTCCGCCAGGAGACCGGATTCCACTACAGGTAGGGATCATCTCACCATCCGGTGTCACTCGCACGCACCAGCCACGGTACGGAGTGTTGCTGTTGAACGATCCGGTCAGGCAGAGCACGACCCAGATGTTGCCATCTTTGTCAAACTTCGAACCGAACGCGTACTCGTGATAGTCGCCAGTGATGCCCCACTTGTCGCAGACCGTTTCGATGATGTCTGCCGTTCCGTCACCGTCTTCATCTTTCAGTCGCGAAACTTCGCCCCGCTGAGTCGCATACAGCCAGCCGTCTTTCTGTGTGAGTCCCAGAACTTCGTGCAGACCGATCGCGAAGGGCTTCAGTTTCGCATCGCCGATCTCTTTGGCGAGAGCGTTTTCGACCATGTAGATGTCGCCACGCCGCGTTGAGATGGCTAACTTTTCGTTGAACCACTCAATACCGCCGATTTCAAGGACGAGTCCTTCTGGCAGCTTGAACGAGTCCATCGGGTAGTAGTCATTTTCCACCGGTGCGTCTTGAGCCGATACCGAAACAGCAACGGAACTAAGAAGAATTCCGACGGCTGCGATTTTTTGAAGAAGGTGACAGGTTGTCATGGGACAATCCTTTTTAGTACACGGTAGGGTGCGTCCTGACGCACCATTGTGATCGGTAAAGTCAATTGTCGAGTATTGGACGCGTCGCGGACGCTCGCTACCACTCGTAGATTTGAGTAATTTCGGCTTTCCCATTGGCGAAGGTCATTGAAATCAGCAACTCAGTTTTTCCTCCGTTCTGACGAACGATCGCAGATTTTGTATGTCGCGCGTCCAGCGTCAGCTTAAGGTGACCATCGAGAATGAATCCGCCGTTAACCGACTCAATTTTCGATGCCGAGGCGGCTCGGAAATAGAGTCCTTCGGCCGATGACGGTGACACAAGCGTGATCGTTCTTTCGAATGACGCCAGCTGGCTGTCATTTTTCCGAGGGACGATCGCGTCTGAAATTGCGATTCGATCTTTGGAGTACCGAAAGATCGGCTGACGACTCGAATTGAAGCGGTAACCAAGGAACCGATAGCCCTGCTCGGAGGCTGACTCACCTGGCCAGCTTGTTTCAGGACTTTCGAGCGTCGCGAACGGAACGCCGCGAACGAGGTCGTAGACATTGTCACCAAGTGGTGGCTGAAAGCCCTGGCCGCGGCCCTTCCAGTGTTTGGCAGCGTCGATGAAATCGTTTTCCCAGATCAGTGCGAGCGAGAAGGTGTCGGCGTCGAAGCAAAGATTGACGCGTTCGGGGTAGCCAACCGCGATGCCGCGCGGGCTGACACCCTCGATGAAGTTTCGGTAAATGACGGGGGTAGTCTCTGGTTTTAAAATGATGCCGCCACTGTTCAGCCCGATTGGGATGCCGGCTTTTTTGCCGTCTTCCAGGAAGAGCCAGACGGACTCTTTCTGCTGAGCGACTTGTTGTTCGACGTTTCCGACGTCAAGCACATCTCTGATCGTTGCCTGACCAAACGGCCATGGCGCGGGCATGCGTGTCCCGGGGCGGTATATTTGTGGATTCGCCATGTAGCGGTGGAACCAGTCCTTGCGGAGTCGCTCGGACATAATCGTCAGGTCGATCGACTGGATGCCCGTCGCTTTGAATTTGTCGAAGGTGTGACACTTGATGCAGCCGAGGCCTTTTTCGCCAGCCAGGCGGCGACCAATCGCTTTCATCTTTGAGTCAGGCAGTTCGTACTCCGGAATTGCCGCTTCGGTTTTTTGATCAACTTCCTGCAATACTGCCTGGAGATGGCCGACGTTTTCGCCACCAAACTGCGGCATCCTGGTCAGCATGTAAGGTCGATCAGCAGCACCGTTATCAAGTATACCCTTCAGCCACTTTTCGGTGAGCTTGTCTGCGACTCCGTCGAGCGGAGGTGGGATGCGGCCTTCGTCACCCATTTCTTTCATCGTCGACGTGAAGAATTCGTTCCGGGCTTCGTCAACTCCGCCGACTTTGTCCCTGGCGTGGCAGGCGAAACAGTTGAACTGAGCCATCGTACGGTGAATTGAGGCTTCGGCAGTGTCGACGGTCGTTCTCTGAAGACCTTTAATCGCCGCGGTGAGCTGCAAACGCTGGGCATCGCTGAGTCGGTAATGCGGAACACCCTTTGTCGCGGCAGTCGCGAGACATCCGGCAGTGAGATTCGACAACTGAGCCAGCTTCTTCGCCGAAGCTGTGGACTTCACCAGTTGGTTGTTCTGCTGCAGGTTGTGGCAAGACGCACATCCGATCGACGCAAACAGCTCACGTCCCTGCTTCGCCAATGCTTCGTCGAGAACGAACACGCCGCCGTCTACTTCTTTCGTCGGTCGTTCTCTGGTCGCAGTCGTGATGCTGGCGAGCTGCTGTCTCGAAAGTCCCGGTCCTTGAATTTCGACTGTGAGACTTTCATGGCCCCCGCTTTCGAAATATTCAACGATCACTTCATGAGCACCGGAAGCCAGTCGGATCTTTCCGTTTTTTACGCTGTGGGGGTGAATCCCGTCGTTCAAAATCAGTTGTTTGCCATCGACCAGCAATCGGCTGCCGTCGTCAGAGCCCAGAAAGAACTGATACTCACCGTCTTTCGGAATGTGCATGAAGCCTGAGAAAATGAATCCGAATCCGTCGTTCTTCTGACGGACACTCAGATCGAAACCGCTCGACTGTCCTTCCGACTTTGGCTTCAATGTGCTGAAGTCGGGTAACTTCTGCTGCCAGTTTCCTTCGTAATAGGCAAAGTTAACGTTGGCGGCGATCTTCTTATCGCGGAAGAAGAACGAGGCAATGTCTCGAGCCTGCTTGTCGTCGAGTTTGAAATTCGGCATGCGTCCGGAAGGCCGCACCTTCAATGGATTCTTGACGAACTCGGTAAGGCTGGTCAGTGAGTACTTGTCGGCGACCGCTCCGAGTGGAACGGAATTTGGTGGAGCTTTGACACCGTCTCGAATCGGAGCATGGCAGGCAACGCACCCGATTGTGTGGAATAGCCGTTCGCCACGCACGACGGCTGAAGAGTTACCCATTGCGTCAGTGACGCTGCCGGTCGTCGCGAGAAAGTGTGTCAGGGCCGTGATCTGTTGCATTCTTGTCGCAGGGGCGAGGCCCGCAAGCAGATCCGGCATCGTCGTACCGGCTTTGGCGTCGTGGACCGACGAAAGATATCCCTTCAACCACTTAACTTCAGTTCGTGCTCCGACGGTGTCGAGGATCGGAGCTTGCTTTGGCTTGAGCCGTTTAGATGTTTCGTCGTCGACCTTGTGGCATGAAACGCAGTTCAACTCGGTAAGCAACAGCTGACCACCTTCGACGGCGTTTGCATTGTCGGCTGAATAGATTCGGTCGAAGCCCGGAACGACCGGATGCTGCGGTGATGCCCCGTGACTAATGTGAGGTGTAAGTTGCAGGGCCGTGAACACGGCAGCAAGAACCGCAATCGTGCCGCGGTTGGAATAGATGGCTCGCATGAGACTTCCTGGGAATCGTTCAGGTGGGAAAGCGAGGTGGCGTTGTGCCGTGAAAATCAGGTCGCGGAGTCTAGTGACGCCGTTCTGCGTGTAACAAGTCTTCGACGATCGGCAGGTTTTGGGTGGGATACCTGGTCGGGACAATGTAGTCTCTGCAGCGTTTTGTCTTATGTTTTGAGGTTTCGTTTTGGCTAGTCACTTTTATGCTTTGCTGGTCTTCTCATTCTTGATAGTTCCGTCGATCACAGTAAGCGCGGGACCTTCATCATCGATCACGACGGAGCGGGGCAGAATCCGCGTCCCCGATGGGTTCACGATTGAACGTGTCGCGGGACCTCCCCTTGTCGTGCATCCGATGCTGGCGAATTTCGATGAGCGAGGTCGCTTGTTTATCGCCGAAAGCGCTGGCAGAAATCTTCGCCCGGCAGAACTGGAGACTGAACTGCCTAACTTTGTCCGCATGCTGGAAGACACTGACAGTGATGGAGTTTTTGACAAGAGCACCATCTTTGCGGACAAGATGACGTTACCAATGGGCGCGCTACCCTATCGGGGTTCGGTTTACGTCACGGCACCGCCTAACATCTGGCGCCTTCAGGATACCGACGATGATGGCGTCGCTGACAAACGAGAGATTATTGTCGGCAAGTTTGGCTACAGCGGCAACGCGGCGAGTATCCACGGACCGTTCCTCAGTCCAACCGGTCGAATTTTCTGGTGCGACGGTCGACACGGCCACGAGTTCCGTGACGACATCGGAGCGGTCACCAGTAAGAAGCGAGGCTCTGGAATTTTCTCGATGCGGCCCGACGGATCAGACATCAGAATGTTCTGCGGCGGTGGAATGGACAATCCGGTTGAAGTCGATTTTCTTCCAACGGGAGAAGTGATCGGCTCAGTCAACATCCTGTACACGAAGCCGAGGATCGATTGCCTCGTTCACTGGCAGGACGGCGGAGTGTACCCGCATCAGGAAGCAAGCATCGCCGAGTTTACTCGAACCGGTGGTCTGCTTGGCCCAATCACAAAGTTTGGCCACGTCGCCGTCTCCGGAATGTGCCGCTATCGATCGTCGGTCCTCGGCAAGGAATACAAAGACACAATTTTTACGTCGATTTTTAATAGCGGAAAAATAATCGTCTCAAAACTCGAAAGAGTCGGCGGAACGTTCCGAACGACCGAGACCGAATTCCTCAGTAGCGACGATCCCGACTTCCACCCGACCGACATCCTCGAAGACGCCGACGGGAGTTTGCTGCTCATCGACACGGGCGGTTGGTTCCGCATCGGTTGTCCAACCTCACAGATCGCCAAACCAGATATCGCCGGCGCGATTTATCGAATCCGCCGTGCAGGTTTATATCCAAATGAAGACCCTCGTGGTGAGCGTCTGGACTTTGCGTCGCTGCCGATTCCACAGCTGATCAAACTTCTGGACGATGAGCGACCAGTGGTGCGAGAGAGGACGATGGAAGCAATTGCAGTTCGGCGCAAATTTGATCTGAGTCTTTCATCATGGTTTGACGCGAAGAGCGACGTCATTTTAAGTGAGCGTGGCCAGTTGAACTTGATTTGGGCAGTCGCACGCCGAAGTAGCGATCATCGAATAAAGCTGCTGGTAGACTTGATTGGCGACTCGCGGAAGTCGGATCAGATTCGAATTGCCGCAGCGACAGCAGTTTCAGATATCATACGATTGCCAAACCAGAAAATATCAATTGACGAGGACCTCATAGGAGCGTTCGAGAAAGCAAAGTCGGCGGCACTTCGTCGGGCAATCGCAAGACTGCTTGGGGTGATGTATGAAGGGCGTGGTCGGGCTTTCGATAAGTATCCGGAAGAGGGCGATTTAACGGTTCGCCGCATCGTGACCTCGATGCTGAATCGCCTTGGCCAGGATGCGAAACACGCAACACAAGACCCCACTGACAGACAGACGGAACACGCAATTATTCTGGCAGTCATTCGAATCGCCGATCGGTATGGCGTGCTTCCATTGCTGAGTGATGAAAGTCCGATTGTTCGGCGTGCCGGATTGATCACGCTTGATCAAATGGAAGGTGGAAACCTGTCGCGTGAATCGGTGGTTGCACTTCTTGATACCGATGACGAGCCACTTCGGACAGTTGCATTGGACGTCATCTCACGCCACGAAGGCTGGGCCAGCGGTACGCTTTCGTTGTTAGGTGGCTGGCTTCATGACGACCACCTGGCAACTGAGAGGACGTCAATGATTCGTGGATTTCTGCGAGTTCAGGCCAGCGATGAATCCGTTCAGAATCTTGTGACAGATATGTTAGGTGATGCGAAATTGCCACTAACGTCGCGTCTGTTGCTGCTGGAAGTCGTGGCGGAGTCCGGACTGCCGGCACTACCAGCAAGTTGGGAAGTGCGACTGCCGTCTAATTTTGACAGTGCCAGTCCGGCTGTTCGGCATCAGTCTGTCCGAGCCGTCGCCGCTTTTGATACGGCGGCGTTTGATGATGAACTGCGGGAACTGGCCCATGATGATCAGCAGTCAGCTGAATTAAGAATTGATGCACTTGCCGCGTTCGCGGATCGCCGGAAAGAAGTCAGCGATGGAGAGTTGACGTTTCTTCTGAGTCAAATGGCCGATGATACTGCTCCTCTGCGCAAGCTGGCGGCAGCGAAAACGGTTGTGCAGCTGCCGTTGTCAGGGACTCAGCGATTGAACGTAGCGGAGCAACTTGGAATGTCAGGTCCACTGACGGCGGGAGTTCTTCTTCGAGAATTTTCCAGAGATTTGAACAGCAAATTGGCCCAGGCAGTATTGAAGTCTCTCGAAGCACTACCGGATGGAGTGCATTTGCCGAAGCCTGAGTTGCTCGCGTTTCTGGAAAGTGCGCCACAACCTTTACGGGCGAGTGTTCAGAAATTCGTCAGTATTCGACTTGACCAGAGAACCAACAGGATTTTGCTTGAAAAACGCGAGTCGGCATTACTTGCTGGCAACGTCGAACGTGGCCGTGAAATTTTTGTTGGAAAGACGAGTGCTTGCTCAAGCTGTCACACGATTGCGGGGCAGGGTGGCAAGGTTGGACCGGACCTCACAAAGATCGGCGCGATCCGCAAGAAGCGAGACCTGCTTGAAGCGATCATGTTCCCCAGTGCCAGCTTTGCTCGAGGCTACAAGACCTGGACAGTTGTGACTGACCGCGGTCGGGTCCACTCAGGCCTGATTACCCGCGAAACAACGGACTCGCTGGTGCTTCGCAAATCGGATCTGTCCGAAGTCAGAATCTTCAGAGGATCGATCGAAACATTACGAGAAGCAACTGCATCGGTCATGCCCGAAGGCCTGTATCACCGTTTGACTAATCAGGACCTCAGCGATCTGTTGGAATACCTTTTGTCTCTCAATTAGCGTCCCTGATTCGCAGAATAATGCAGCGCGTCGTGCTGGAATTGAGATTCGTGGCGTCAGCGGACATGTTTAACACGCCGACGTACTTCGAGTGGTCCACCGAAGGATCGCTTGTTTCGCTGACCTGACAACGAAACTTGAAACTACATTCATCAGAGTATTCGACAGTAAACTCTGAATCCGTTTTCCGGGCAGTCCGAGTCCGGCTGATCATCACGCTCGGTTATATAACTGTTTCACAATCCCCACGTCACAACGATCTCGATCGTCGAAACTCTGTCAACGATCGCAGAGCGTTCTGGACACGGTTCGGTGCCGTCTGAGTTGCTGATGACTGGCGTCCGTTCCAGGCGTCGTTATTCTGATCGCCGGACTCTTAACGTGACTGGTGTAAGGAGAAGTCGATGTGCAGGTTTGTCACGCGTGTGTTGCTGGTGTTGGTTGTCGTAGCTCAGAACACAGGGATGGTCGTTGCTTTTCGAAATGTCCCACCAAATGGTAAGCGTACAGTGAATGACAAACCAAAGAGTGGTGCCGTTCTGTTGGCTGATAATCCGTTTGTCGCCGCCAGCAAACTGGACCTGCACGCCCCGGAATTTGATGCCATCCGAGTGGAGCACTTTCTACCCGCGTTCATGGCGGGCATCGCTGAGCAGTTGGACGAAATGAAGACGATTGCGGGGCGGTCAGAGTCTCCGACATTCGAAAATACGATTGTGGCGTACGAAGAGTCGGGTGCATTACTGACGCGTGTTCAGCAGGTGTTTTCAAACCTGACATCAGCCAATACGAACAAGTATCTGCAAAGTATTCAGAAGGAGCTGGCGCCGCTTCTCGCAGCCCACTCCGATAATATTCTGCTCAACCGGCAACTGTTTGAACGCGTCGAAAAACTGTATGAGTCGCGAGAGTCACTCCAACTTACCGGCGAACAGCAGGAAGTGCTTCGTCGTCAGTATGAGGATTTCGTGCGGGCCGGCGCGAGGCTCACAGAGGAAAAACAAAATCGTATTCGCTCGTTGAATGAGCAATTGTCGAAACTGCAGACAGAGTTTCGAAACAACCTGCTGGAAGCTACGAAAGAACGATCAGTTATTGTCGACGACGTCTCGGAACTGGATGGCCTGTCGGACGCTCAGGTTGCAGCAGCTGCGGAAAAGGCAAAGGAACGGGGCAACGATGGCAAGTATGTTTTAGAAATTACAAACACGACACGCGTTCCGATTCTGAAGTCTCTGAATCATCGCAACCTGCGCCGGCGCATCTGGGAAGCGTCGGCCAACCGGGCATTAGGACAAAACGGCGGAGTCGACAACCGAGGGCTCGTTCTTGAAATTGCACAGTTGCGAGCTGAACGTGCGAAACTGCTCGGGTTCGAAAACCATGCGGCGTACAAGCTCCAGAACCAGATGGCAAAGACTCCGGAAGCTGCCCGCAAGATGCTGACCGATCTTGTGCCTGGTGTCGTTGCACGAGTGAAACAGGAAGCAAACGATCTGCGGGCGATGATGGAAAAGCTCGGTGTGAGTAATGAGCTTGCGCCATGGGACTGGGAATATTTTGCCGAAAAAGTCCGGAAGGACCGATATGACGTCGACGAAGCCGAGGTTAAACCTTACTTCGAAATGAACAACGTTCTGGAACAGGGTGTCTTCTTCACCATGAAGAAGCTGTTCGGGATCGAGTTTCGCGAACGAATGGATCTGCCTGTCTATCACCGGGAAGTCCGTGTGTTCGACGTGATGGACGCGGATGGCTCGCAGATCGGACTGTTCTACATCGATTTCTTCAGCCGGGATTCCAAACGCGGCGGTGCGTGGATGAGTGCCTTCGTCAGGCAGTCCGGTCTGCTGAACCAGAAACCAGTGATTGTTAACGTACTGAACAATCCCAAACCTGCTGAGGGTAAACCGGCCCTCATCAGCTTCGATAATGCCACCACCATGTTTCATGAAATGGGGCATGCGGTACACGGGCTGTTTTCTGACGTGACCTATCCATCCGTCGCTGGTACAGCTACGCCTCGTGACTTTGTAGAGTTTCCTTCGACATTCGAAGAAGACTGGGCGATTCAGCCAGACATTCTTCGCAACTATGCCCGGCATCACGAAACCGATGAACCGATTCCGGCAGAACTGCTCACCAAGGTCATACAGGCCAGCAAATTCAATCAGGGGTTTGACACTCTTGAATACCTTTCGGCGGCGATTCTGGACCTGGAATGGCACACACTGTCGGCAGATGAGATACCGGACGACATTCAGGCGTTCGAGTCGGCGACCTTGAAAAAGTATGGAATCGACATCCCGGCAGTGCCGCCCCGTTATCGGACCGCGTACTTTGCCCACATCTGGGGTGGCGGTTATTCAGCGGCCTACTATGCCTATATCTGGAGCGAAGTGCTGGCGACTGACGCATTCGCCCACATGCTGTCCAGTGGTGGGGCAACACGCGAAAATGGGAATCGGTTTCGCAAAGAAGTGCTTTCCCGTGGCAGTAGCCGGGATCCCATGGATTCATACAAAATCTGGAGAGGCAGCGCACCGACGATTGACGCGCTGCTCATCCGGCGGGGCCTGAAGTAACTGGTTGATCCGTTGGTTTACAGCAACAACTGCTTCATTAACCGGTTGCCATTGAGAAATGCCGTCCGCGACAACGCTCTGCTGACACTCTTCCGGTTACCCGTGGTTCTGACTGCAACTGCAGGATCTGTTGCCACGGCCAGCATGACTGTGAATTCATCGGCTGCGACAACCAGCAGATCGGAACGCTGGAACTCGAACGACTGGCAACGAAGGGGCGACTGTCCGGCAGAGCGTATTGTCAACGGCCGCTATATGGCCCAGGCGAGCCAGCATTGCCGGCATCGCTGAAATTTCTCAAACGCGACCCAGCGTTCCGGTGTAGCCAGCGAACGACTCTGTCTCAACACCAAGCCTCTGCAGGATGGTGATGAAGAGCTGTGCCAGCGGAAGTTCTTCTGCTTCTATCTTTCCTCGCCATCCAGCATCACTAACGATTCCGGCACCGGCCTGATTGTCTTCATTCCCTTTACCGAATTTCAGATATCGGCCATTTTGGAAACCAAGGTTCTTGCCACCGGCTGAAATAATCGGATAGTTGCGGGAAAGATGGAAGCTGCTGGATGCGGAGCCATGCATTGCAAACGTGTTATCTAGCATATTGCCTGCTCCTGTTGGCTCTGGAGTATCCTTAAGCTTTTGGGCGAATCGACCAAATTCCTCGGCTTGATAGCGATTATAGGTGCCCAGGTTTTCCCAGCCCTTGGGTTTTTTAACCGCGTGTGTCAGACCATGAGCACCACCAAGTCCAACGGCCATGGATAGTAGATCGTGTGGACCTTCGCCGTTTTCTCTCCCCAACTGAAATGTTGCCACTCGTGTAGAGTCGCTAAGGAAGGCGAGATAAATCAGTTCATACATTGTCTGGAAATAGAGTCGGGCTTCCCTGGGTTCTGCATCCAGATGCAGGTTTCGAGTCTCCACTTCAGGTATTGGAGTATCAATCCATCGCTGAGCCTTCGCCAGCTTTATCTCTGTATCACGAACTGAGTCGAGGTACTGTTGCAGTGTACCTTGATCATGTTTTGAGAGTTGGCGTCCCAGTGACTGAGTATTAGCAATTAAAAAATCAAGAGCACTCTTGCTTCTCGCCAGCCTGACGGCCGCGTCCTTGGTGTTAGTCACAAAGAGCATATCGAAGATTTGCTTTGGCTTATTCATCGCTGGAATAGCCCTTCCTTCGCGATTGAAGGATTGAGTCTGGGCCCCGCGCGGGCCGCCAACACCGCCATTGGTCGACATGACCAGACAAGAATGTCTCGTGAATTTCCCAGCGTATTCCGCATACACCTGATCGAGAGAGATCGAATTCTTATATGGACCGTGACCTCCTGTGGCCGCGCCTGTCAAATACTGATCCGCGTTGGAGTGGCCATGAACCTTCCTTGCAGTGGGGTGGGACAACCCCGAATAAATCGTGATGTCACTTTGCAATGGCTCGAGCACATCGAGCACCTTGGTCAGTTTGAATTCTTTTTCGTCGCCGTGTGGAAACCAGCTCCAATCTTCCCAGGCCGGATCAGACTTGAGCGGCAAGCCGACTCCGTCAGGGTGATAAACACTGACGAATCGTTTCGGTGTTTTATCTCGACGTGGACTGTCCGCAGCGAACGTTTCGAACCAGGGCAATGCCAGTGCTACACCGGTGCCGCGAAGGAATGTTCTACGATTCAGCAATGCTGATTTGTTATTCATCGTATGTTCCTGATTCTTACTGGAAGCCTGCACCACTTACTTCGAGTTGAATATTCTGCTGCTGATGATCAGGTGAATCAAATCACCCAGACGATCATCTGCTTTCCTGAACTGTGCAGTCAAGTCGTCAATATCAGCATGGTCACCAAAAGAAAGTGGTCGGCCAAGAGCGTAGGCGGTTATTTTATGAACCATGGCCCTGGCTAATTGGTCCTGTCGGTCTGTCAGCAGGTATCGCTTTAATCCATTCATGCCCACAAGCGTGTGCTTGTTAAACAGTTCAGAGGTCGCATCCACCGGCTGGTTCTTAATCCGAGTCCGATAGGTTCCCAGAGCATCGTAGTTTTCAAACGCGATGCCCCATGGATCGATTCTTGAGTGGCACGAAATACATGCCGCCTTGTTCCTGTGATCCATGATCCGTTCCTTCAAAGTCATTTTCAGAATCTCTGGATCTGTCAGGTCGACTTCCGGGACATTCGGCGGCGGTGGAGGTGGTGGATCGTGGAGAATGCGTTCCAGCATCCATACACCACGTTTGAGTGGATGAGAATCCTTGCCGTCTGAGTTCATTGTCAGGATCGCAGCGCCCGTCAAAAGACCGCCTCGATTTGTTTGAGGCTCGATCGCCACTCTGCGGAAATGCGGGCCATAGATTCCTTGGATCCGATAGTGTGCAGCCAGACGTTCGTTGACCACAGCGAAATCAGAATGGATGAAGTCCATGATACTGCGGTTTCGTCTCAGGACTTCATCAAAAAATGCGATGGGCTCTTCCTGCATCGCCTCTCTCAACGAGCTGTCCGTCACGTGAACCACACTGTCCATACCGTCAAGTCCAAGCCACTGTCGAACGAAATTCTGTGAGAATCGTTTTGAGCGGGGGTCTGCCAGCATGCGTTTGACTTGAGCCGTCATGACGTCTGGCTCTCTTAATTGTTTCTGCTCCGCGAGTTTCAGCAATTCGTCATCAGGACTACTGGACCAAAGGAATATTGAGAGACGGGTGGCTAGCTCCGAATCTCCGATTGTGCTGTGTCTTTCATCAGGATTGGGATTAACTCTTTGAGCCATGTACAGAAATTCCGGAGTGGCCAGCGCTGTCGCCAGTACTTCTACCATTGCGTCTTCGAAATTCGAGAATTCCGGTCGATATTTGGCAAACAGCGCCATGAACTGATTCACTTCTTGCGCAGTAACTGGCCGCCGCCAGACACGTCTCAGGAATCGAGTCAGCACTTCACGGCCATAGAGCTGCTCGTCGTTCTTGTTCCCGCTGTCGAAGAAGACGTCGGTGTGAGTTTTGGGTGGCCATTGCTCGTAAAACGGAGCACTGATTTCGATATAGTCGATTATCAAATTGAGGGATTCGTTCCCTCCTCTCGCATTGGAGACATTGCGTATATGCAGGAATTCGTCCCGACGCGGAAATGTTGTAGTCAACTTTCGGAAGGGGTTGCGCTGGATGTCACCAAGAGGGATCATGAAGTCGATGAACTCGGGTTGGTCTGCGGATGCCGTAACTGCGAGATCATGCTCACTGATAGTGTTTGAGAAGTTGGCGTTGTTGCTGGTGTGGGCACTGAAAATCAAACGCAGACTCGCATACTCGTCAGGGTTCATGGACGAACGTCCGGCTCGAATGCGAACTCGCATGATGCCTTCGTCGGGTAGAAAACGATCCAGATTCAGCTTCAACTCGTTGGATCGTGGGAGAATCAGCACGACGGGAGAAACGGTAGACGTTTGTTCGACAACCGTCTCAGGCTGAGGTGTCGACTTGCCGTTAGAGAAGTGAATGCCCTGGCCTGTCTCGCGGTTAAGCAGATGTTGTCGATTTCTATTCTTCTCGTAGCCCTCATCGTTCTTGTTGAATGTTTTTGCATTCTTGCCGGACGCGGCTCGGTTTAATTCATCCTGCATCGAGATGATGTAAGTGACGGGCTTTGCACGTTCGCCGCTCACGGTGGCTCGCTTGAGAGCTGTCAGTCCAATCTCACGATATGTCTCGAACTGTGTGGCGGACATTTGCAGCAATTCAGAGCTGTTCTTGAAGCCGTTCTCCGATGCAGCTTCCGGCGGCAGCTTATTTGCAAGCGCGTAGGGCAAGCCGAGCAGGTCCTGCAATGCGTAGTTGTATTCGTACTTTGTGAGCCGACGAAAAGACGAATGCTCCTTTTGGTTGCGCCGTATGGCAGACGCCTTGTTCAGTTCGCCGCTGAGCCAGTCAACGATGCCACCGCGATCTGCATCCGCCAGTGCATAATCAAGTTCATCATCAGGCGGCATCTCAGAATTGCTCAGGACGTTATAGACTTCTCGCCATCGCTCAACATCAGGTCCGGTCAACAGGTCAGGATCCAATTCGTCGACTCGAAGTCGGCCCGCGGACTTATCGGGACCATGACAGGCGATGCAGTTCCTGGTCAGGAGCGGTTCCACCGACTGATTAAAATAAGCGAGGTTCGCCTTTGGAATGGCGAGGATGGGTTGAGAGCTGGCCGGAGCCGCTTTCAGAAATCGGGACTTCATGCGACCGACGTCTTTGGCCTGTTCCAATGTAATTGGAGTCTCGGGGGTGTCGGCAGCCAGAATCGCGCTGACGCTACCGATCACCAGCAGGATGGCAAATTCGAGAGTCTTCATAGGCTGTTCTTAGCTTTTTGCCAGTTTCGGCGTGCGATACGTGTGCACTATCAAACCGGCGATTGAGCGGGCAGGACTGGGTGGAGGGAATTCGTGAATGTACTTCGGCGGGGCGTCAGGTTTTATGGTCTTTGGTCGCAATACGTTGGGGCATTATACCAGCAGTTTGCGATTTCATCGATATCTGGTAGATACCCCTCGGGCAGGACAAAGCTCAGCATTGTTATGACACGATTTTAACAGGGGATCGATTAGTCGGGATTGGTACCCAGGATGAGTTGCTTCGCCTGGTGGATTCGTCGTTGAAGATCCTGCTGTCGGAGAGCTTCCATCAGTTTCCGGCGTTGACCGCGATCAATCGTCTCTGGAGCCTCAGCACCCAGCACGCCACGCGGAATATTCTCCAGCGGCCAGTCGTCACTTCGTTGAGTCGCGAAAGGAATGTCGGCATGTCGAGCCGCCTGCAGGTTACCGAGTGGGCTGCGACCCCATGCATAGCGGTAGTGAATGGGGTGTGGGACCATGCTGCTGCTGAGTGCCAGTGTCGTTAGAATTTTCTGTTCCCTGCCGCGGCTATCCTTCCCTGTGACGAGGTGGGTGGCAGTTGCCGGATGAAATTTTCGATCCTTTCCTGCTACCGCGAAGCCGACAATAGGACCGCCGTCATCAACTGCACTCGCAGCTTCATCCAGCAATAGTACGAGGCGGCCGTCTTCCACCTTCATTTCCTTAACCATGGGCGGTTTCCATCGGATGTCTCTTGCGAATCTGTACTGAGTGGCGAGAGCCCATCTTGCGATTCGTTCACCGGCCGGGATCTTGAGCTGAGGGTGGTACCACCGACGTCGCAGGTCATAAGTACTGACGAAGCCAATTTCCGAGTCGCCGGCTCGGTAGAATTCGAGGAACGTCTGGTACTGAGCCTCTCGGATGTATGGGCCAGTGTTGGCCATCATTTCAGAATAGTTATCGAGAGTCTGCACTGCTCCGTCCGTGCAGAGAGAAAGAATTCCGAAAGGCATCGCTGCGTCGTTGAACGCGGCCCGCCAGGCCCTGATCATTTCCGGGAAAACTCGACGGTACATAATCGCTCCGGGAGTCCCTTTGAAACAGTTGTTGTACCCTTGATGGAAGATCGCTCCCTTGACTTGAAGACCTTCCAGAGGTGCAATCATGCTGGCGTAGCAGTTGCCTGGCCGATTTTGATCCATCGCTGGGCCGGGACGAAGATCTGTAGGCTCCTGCTCGTTGGCGGGAAGTGTTTTTCCTTCTTTCTCAAACCGTGCTACTTTCTGGCGAAAGCCTTTAATGCGACGATCGAGGTCCGCCTGAGAGTCCCAGTCTGAGACCTTCTGATCCCATTCGTCCAGAAGCGTCGTTACCTGCTCCACGTCAATTTTTCTGAGCACCAGTTCCGGCGTCCATGTTTCCACGGTCGTCCCACCGCGTGAAGCGTCAATAATGCCGATTGGAATCTGCGTGGCCGCATGAATGCGGCGTCCGAAGACGTACCCGATTGCAGACAGTTCGCGCGCAATCTGCGGGGAGCAGACATCCCAGTCGCCCTTGCGGTAGTGGCGGCCGAACCAGCCGCTCCATTCATGCAGACGCGGGAATCCGGATTTTCTGTCAGGGCCGTTTGCAGCAGGGACGGTCAAAATCCGGATGTTGGGATAATTCGCCGAAACGATTTCGAGCTGTCCGTTCTCTATTCGGTCAAGTGGGAATTCCATATTGCTTTGCCCGCCGAGCACCCAGACATCCCCCACGAGAATGTTGTCCAGAGTGAGCGTCTTCGTCGCCCCTTTGATGATCAGCGTGCGTGGCTTCGAACTGGCCACCATCGCCGGCAGTTTGACCTTCCACGATCGATCGTCGGCTGCGGTGGCGGGATACTGGTTGCCGTTTATGGTCACGGTGACGTCCTCACCTGCGGCAGCCCATCCCCAGATGGAGACGGGCTTATCGCGCTGCAGGACCATGTTTGCCTGGAAAACGTTGCTGACGGACAGGCCTTTTCCAGTTATCGGAACGTCAATGACGTTCTCACGCGGCAGCTTTCGCCGATTTTCCTGACTGTGAACAAGTCCATTCAAAATCAGTCCGAGCAGGACACTCGATAACACCGGAAATCGAAACATGGAAAAACGCCCAATTCTGTCGAACTTCAAATATGTATT
Organism: uncultured Planctomyces sp.; assembly: GCA_937904325.1. Taxonomy (GTDB): domain Bacteria; phylum Planctomycetota; class Planctomycetia; order Planctomycetales; family Planctomycetaceae; genus JABMPE01. Next base: position 13,418 of record CALGTK010000286.1, on the reverse strand, counting down.
AGTAACGTCTGGCGACGCGTTGTTGCGTCTGTTGGACTCAGCAGGATTAATTTCATCGTTAACGCGGTCCACGAGGAAGATGTTCAAGGAGATATCGAATGATGAGCATTCTGACATGGACCACCGTCTTGCGACCTTCGCGAAGACCGTGGTTTCGATTGGGGTAGACCATGTAATCAAACGGCTTTCCGAGTTCAATCAGCCGATCGACCAGTCCTTCGATGATTTGAATGTGAGTGTTCGTTTCGCCGGACCCGGTGATCATCAACAATTTACCTTCCAGACCGTCTGCAAAGTTGATTGGTGCCGATAGCTTGTAGCCTTCCGCGTTCACTTCGCGGGTCCGCATGTAGATTTCCTGGAACCACGCGTTGTAAAGATGGGGCTGAGGCTTCGGAACGACTGCGATACCGACGTGGTAGAGATTGGGTTTGCGGAACATGGCGTTCAGTGTGTTTGAGCCGCCGCCACTCCAGCCCCAGATCGCTACTCGCGAAAGGTCAACGTACGGTTTCATCCGACCGAGTTCTTTGAGGCCCGCTGCCTGATCTTCGGTGGAAAGTGGTCCCAGACTTTCAAAGATCGAACGCCGCCATTCAGCTCCCTTGGGGGCGGGCGTTCCACGATTATCGATCGACACAACGAGATAACCCAGGTCCGCGACGATACGGTGGAAATGATTCTGAGCGGCACCCCAACTGTCCAATACCGTCTGAGCGTATGGTTCGCCGTAGACGTAAACGAAGACGGGATATTTCTTCGACTCGTCAAAGTCCTGCGGCTTGATCACCCATGCGTCCATGACGACGTCATCTCCAATATCAAGTTGCAGGAACTCCGCCGACTGCGAAAACAGTTGCTGCGTCTTCTTGCGAAGTTCGTGGTTGTCTTCGAGCATGCGGACCACGCGGTGCTGAGGCAGTTCGACAAGTTCAACGACCGGAGGCTTGTCCAGCGTCGACCAGGTGTGGAACGCCCACTTCGCATCCGGTGAGAAATCGTAGTCGTGTGTGCCGGGTTGGCCTGCTGGCGTGATTTGTTCGAGCGTTCCTGATCCGTCCAGAGGGACACGGTGAAGGTATTTCTGTGTTCCATTGCCTGGCGACGCGTAGAAGTAGAACCAGCCCCCTTCTTCATCGACGCCCACGCGGTCGATGATGTCGTACTTGCCCGGCGTTAATAACGCCAGTTGTTTGCCGTCGCGTGAATGAAGCAAGGCGTGCCTCCAGCCATCTTTCTCGCTGATGACAATGAAGGCATTACCGTTTTGAACCCAGGTCAGTCCAGAGTTCTTTCCCTGGCTGCCTACAGCCCATGCTTCATTAGTTTCATGATAGATTTGTTGAACATCTCCTGTGGCGACATTTGCAAGGAGAAACTCGCGTTTATCACGAAACCGACTGAGTTTTTCGACGACCACTTCATCCGAGTTTTCCGCCCAGTCAACCTGCCCGAGATAGTACCCCTCATTTGGCGCCGCGATCGGCAGCCACTGAGTTTTCATTCCTTCTGAATCCACCACTCCGATTCGAAGTGCCGCGATCTTCTCACCGACGCGTGCGAATCGATTGTTCTGGACGCTCGGATACGACGGATCGGTTGGTACAAGGACCGGTCGCAACCTCACTTCGGTTTCATCGGACTCGACAAACACGATCTTTTCGCCGTCGGGACTCCAGACAGGCTGTCGGTACCAGACATCTCTTTTGTCCGGAAGATGCGTCAGTCGTTTTTTTTTGTCGGTTTCGAGATCTGTAACAAACAGATTCCGCTCGTGAAACTCAAGGACACGCGTGCCGCCCGGTGAGAGTCGCTGCGGATCGGATTGCGAATCATTGGGCGGTTGCGATTCAATACGTTTTCCAGTGCCGACGTCATACCGCACCTGGACCGGCTTTTTAGATTCCGGGTCGCGTTCCTGAGCGATGTATCCTGAGCTGTCGGGCAGCCATTCCGCCTGGAACTGTCTGGGGCGAAATTCCCCATGTTCATAAATGTCACGCAGTCGCGACTGTGTTTCGTCTTGCCAGTTGGTCACGACAGATGTTTGGGCGCAGAGGCTACCAGGACCGATCCCGGCCATGAACACGATAGCGCAAAAACATGCGAACGCGAATGTCGATCTTTTGTTCATACCGTTTCCTGAAAGTCAATTCTTTAGGAATGAGTCATACGATCGCGCCGGCTGAGTTTAATTAGTCGGGAGAGATTCAAGATCGATGCCTGGTCCGTCGGTTCCGGTTGCCTCGCGGGTGAACGTTTCGCCCGGGCGTCCGGTTTCGTCGAAGAAGCCGCAATTTCTCAGGAAGAACCGCTTACCGTCTGAGCCGCCGGTGAAGTCGAGGCGATGGCGACCGCCGCCGGTTGCGTCAACGGAGAATTTCGCTTTCGTGCATTCGTGCCACTGTCCATCAACGTCACAGACCCAGATGTTTCCGTAAAAGGCTCGGCGACCGATGTAGCCGCGCGTTGGCGAAAAACTTTCGAGGAATGAATGATGGCCTCGCAGGTGCGTGTTTGTTTTGGGGCGTCGGAAGCTGGCAATCAGTCGCCATTCGTCTTTCGCCTTGTCACCGAACCACGACGTGTAGACGGTGTTGCCTTCACCGTCAGGCTCTACCTTTGTAAGGAAGCGGTAAGTATTCCCGGGTTTCCACGGATAGACGAGATAGCTCTGTCCCCCAGAACCCTCGTTGCCAAACTCGCCAATGTGAACTTTCGGGCCGCGTGCGAGTGCCACAATCCTCTGTTCTTCGGGAATGTCGCGAGGGTTGTTAGTCTTGAAGGGACTCCAGACCGAAAACAGCACACGACGTTCTTTGGGACCGTTCACCTGGATGCCGAAGTAACCCTGCCCGAATCCGTTGGCCATGTAGAACGTGCCGATTGGATCCTGCCCTTTGGGTACGGTGACTTCGGAGTACGAATATCGAAGGTTCCGGTCCCCGGGAACATTGTAACCAAGATGCACCGAAGGTCCGCGGCGGCCCCAGTAGAACATGCCGCCTTTGTTGTTTCGGACGAAATCAACTTTCAAGCCGTCGGTGTCTGACGATATATGCAGTTCGCTGATTTCTGCAAACAGGTCACCCGTTCGCTCGACTCCTTGAAAATCGACACGAACGTATCCGGCAGTCGCAAGTTTGACGTTGCCGATTATGTGGGCTTTCGGCTCAACCTCTTCGACAACTACGTTGAATTTGTTCTGTCCAATTCGTGCCGAAATGGTCGAGCGGCCATTTCTGACCGCTGCTTTAATCTGCAGTCGCAGTTCAACAGGTCGATCCACATGAAAGTAGATCGACAACACTGCGGCAGGATCGCTCCACGCGACTGTTCCACTTCGTTGAACGTCGTTCCCTCCAGGTCCGGGAGCGGTTCGGAAAGTGTTTCCCGCCATTGGCACCGCCCAATCGGCAGCCTGCGCGTCACTACTCGCGAGCGACGCTGCAAATACAAGCGCCAGGCTGATCATGTTCCGTCGATTCAACTTATTCACGTTTCGGGTTCTCGCAAGGGGCACGCGGCAGATTCAGCAGACCAGGTAGTGTAGCGAAAGTTGAGGCCTTCAGAGACTCACGTGCAGTTGACTTTAACCACTAAGGCGAAGACGCCACGTCCGTTGCAATAGTATAGATGAACTAACAAAGTTCTTTGATTCGGGCTGGTACCCCAACTGGCTCAATGAATAAATGCGTTTTTAAAGACTCCAGCACCCGTGCTGCAGTATCGACGAGCCAACGCCGTCCGAGCATATCGATACCGTTTCGTTCGGTTCCACGACGGTGGCAAGGGAATGTATGACCATGTCACTGAGCCCTGCGAATGGAAAAGTCTCGTCGGCAGTCGTCAACACTTAAGTCGTCCGAACATAAGTTGCGGGTTGGATTGCAGAAGATTGGGCGACTTCCGCACTGACCAAAGATGCGTTTCAATTCGTTCCACGGCGTTTGCATGGACCAACAATAAGTCCGACAAAGTGACACGAGGGAAAAACTGATGACGCGAAAGATTTTCTGTTTAATTGCGAGTGTTGTTTGCCTATGCGTCGCAATCGGAGACGCTGCATCTTCGGAGCCGAAGACTAATGTCGTTCTCATCCTGATTGACGATCTTGGATGGAATGATGTCGGGTGCTATGGGAGCGAGTACTACCAGACTCCGAACATAGACGGGCTTGCCAGTGATGGAATGCGGTTTGCAGATGGTTATGCCGCCTGCAACGTTTGCTCGCCGTCACGGGCTGCGATTCTTACAGGGAAATACCCGGCGAGACTTCTGCTCACTCAGTGGCTGCCGTCAGGACGCTGGAATGCGAAGAAGAATCGACTTCGGGAGGGACGGTATGTGTCGAACCTGCCGCTGGAAGAAGTGACGATCGCCGAGGCTATGCGTGAAGCGGGTTACCGTACGGCGTTTATGGGGAAGTGGCACCTGGGCACGGAAACATATTACTATCCAGAGCATCATGGGTTCGACATCAACATCGCCGGGCGGGACTATGGAGCGCCAGGTAGTTACTTCTACCCGTTCACGGGCAAGTGGAAGATTCCGACCACGGGCCAGACGCTGAACAAAGAAACGCCACTTACCGGGAAAGAGGGCGACTACCTCGTCGATCGGCTTGCGGAAGAGGCGGAGAAGTTCATTCGTGGCAGCGCTGATACCCCGTTCTTCCTGATGCTCTCGCACTACGCAGTGCATGCCCCACTGCAGGGGAAACGCGACAAGACTGCTCGATACGAGGAAATTGCCGCGAACGATCGCCAGGGAAAACCGGCGTATGCCGCAATGGTTGAAAGTGTCGACGAGAGTGTGGGGCGGGTTATGAGAACATTGCGTGAATTAGAACTGGACGAGCGGACGTTGGTCATTTTTACGAGCGACAACGGCGGCTTCGCCAAAGCGACCAGCAATTCTCCACTCAGGGCAAACAAGGGGTCGAACTACGAAGGTGGTCTTCGAGTACCGTTTATTGTTCGATGGCCACGCAAAATCAAACCAGGCGCTGTCTCCGAAGAACCGGTCATCGGAATGGATTTGTTTCCGACGATCCTCGAAGCCACTGGACAGCAACTCCAACCACACCAGCATGTTGATGGCAAAAGCCTGGTTCCGGTATTGACGGGATCAGGCAGGCTCCAGCGAGACGCAATTTACTGGCACTACCCACACTACAACCAGCACCCATCCTCATTCCCATCCGGAGTCATTCGTGCTGGTGACTGGAAACTGATCGAAGCCTTTGAAACCGGTGCAATTTCTCTGTTCAACGTCGCCGCTGATATTGGTGAAAAGGTGGATCGGTCTGGTGCTGAGCCGGCGAAAGTCGCCAAATTGCAAGCTATGTTGAAGTCGTGGCGCACCGAAGTCGGAGCTGATCCAATGAAGCCGAATCCCGAATTTACAGGCGAGTCAGAATGAAGAATCCGGAAGCACCGGACATAGACAGGAACTCTCGAAGGATGAACGAGGATCGCCAGTCGCCTGGATCTAAATTCCTCGCTGACGTTGCGGGTTTCCTGGTTGCTCTTGTCTGCCTGGGAGTATCTGCAACGTGTTTGGCCGCCGATCAGCCCAATATTTTACTGATCGTCTCCGAGGATAATGGTCCGGAATTAGGTTGCTACGGCGAGCCATCGGTGAAGACTCCCGTGCTTGATCGGCTCGCCGACGAAGGTGTGCGGTTTGAAAATGCGTTTGTTCCGCAGGCTGGGTGCAGCCAGTCGCGAGCTGCGTTGCTGACAGGGTTGTATCCGCATCAGAACGGGCAGATCGGACTGGCGACATGGAAGTTCCGGATGTACCGTGATGATACACCTAACATCGTTCGCAGCCTGAATCGGGTCGGATACCGAACGGGCCTCATCGGGAAGCTGCATGTCAATCCGAAGTCTGCTTTTCCGTTTGGAATGCACGAGATATCAACTTCAAATTTCAGTCGCAAGAAACTCAACGACTACGCGAAGCACGCTGAAACGTTTTTTTCTGCTGGTGATGAACCGTTCTTTCTTAGCGTCAACTATCCCGATGCCCACCGCCCGTTTGTCGAACAAGTGAAGGGGCTGCCGAAGCAGCCACTCACCGCCGACGATGTGAAACCGCTGGCATACTTTGGACTCGACACGCCGGATCTCCGAAAGCAGACGGCCAATTATTATAACTGTATGAGTCGTCTTGATTCACTGGTTGGCGATCTACTCCACAGTCTGAAACGATCAGGAAAGGCTGACAACACTCTCGTCGTTTACCTCGGTGATCATGGAGCCGATCTACTGCGAGGCAAACGGACCTCGTACGAGGGCGGTGTTCGCATTCCGTTGATTGTTCGATGGCCAGGCAAGGTCAAGTCGAAGCACGTCCGGCACGAACTGGTTTCGACGCTCGATCTGATGCCAACTTTGCTGACCATGACCAATGCAGAACCGGTGCCGGGACTACCCGGACGATCTTTGGTGCCACTGCTGACGGGTGAGTCGACAGAATGGCGCAAGTACTTGTTTACCGAATACCATCTTCACTCGGCACACAACTTTTATCCTCAACGTACGGTCCGGAATGCTCGGTATAAGCTCATTCAGAGTCTGCAACCGGATCAGATTAATCCAGGCTATGATTTTACTGTAAAGCGGTTCTTTGACGATCTGCCTGATGCGATCGAAGCGGCGCCTGAATCTATTCGATCAGCTTATCGCAGGATGAAGAAACCAACGGAATTTGAACTCTACGATCTCGAATCAGATCCGTACGAATTTAAAAATCTGGCTGGTGACGCTGCTCACAGCCACGTTCTAACTGAGTTGAAGGAGCAGCTCGCCGCCTGGAGAAAACAAACCAGCGACCCGCTACTTAATAAGGGAAATCTGCAGCGACTGAAGGCTGAAGTTGACAACTGCTTCGTTGATGGAATTCCTTCGAAAGCTCGCCTCACACTGTCCTACCCTGACTATTTCTTTGCGACGCCTCGTGATGCCCGCGTCGTCCCGCGACCGAACGTCCTCTTTATCGCGATCGATGACCTGCGTCCTGCATTGGGTTGCTTTGAAGACGAAGTCGCAGTGACGCCGCATATCGATCAGCTTGCTGAACGAGGAACGGTCTTTACGAAAGCCTATTGTCAGCTCGCAGTTTGCAGCCCGTCGCGATTGTCACTGCTGACTGGGCGGCGGCCGGACACGATTCGTGTCTGGGACCTGAATACTCATTTTCGAACGGCAATTCCCGGCCTCGTTACGTTACCCCAACTCTTCAGGTATCACGGTTATCACACGCAAAGCATCGGCAAGATTTATCACGGTGGCGGGATACCCTCTCAGGACCCACCCTCATGGTCGGTCGGTCCGCTTTATGACACGATTCGCTCTGCGGATGTCCGGTACGCACTACCGATGAACCTTGTCGGACAGGGACTGAAACGATCATCCACTGAGTCTGCCGATGTGGATGACGGCGTTTATCTCGACGGAATCGTCTGCACGGCTGCCGAGTTCGCTATCGATGATCTAGCCAGGTCAGACAATCCATTTTTCCTGGCCGTTGGATTTCGGAAACCGCATCTTCCGTTCTGTGCTCCCGAGAAATACTGGGATCTTTATGAACGTGACCACATTCCATTGCCGGAATTCGCATCTCATCCGATCGCTGCTCCGGAGCTGGCAATCCGGAGTTGGAAGGAGCTCGAAGGTTACTCGGATATTTCAAAAGACGGCCAATTGACCGAGCAGAAAATTCAAGAGCTGCGGCATGGATACTATGCTTGCGTCAGCTACGTCGACGCCCTTGTCGGACGATTACTTGTCAGACTTCGGCACGCAAAGATCGAGAACGACACCATTATCGTGCTTTGGGGTGACCACGGCTATCATCTCGGTGAACAGGGCCTGTGGACCAAGGCCAATAACTTCGAACTGTCGACCCGAGTTCCGTTGATTCTTTCCGTCCCCGGCCAACAGAATGCCGGACGGGAGTGTGGTCGACTGGTCGAACTGGTTGACGTCTATCCAACGTTGGCGGACGTGTGTGGCTTGAAGACTCCCGTCGGTGTCGAAGGCGTCAGCATGCAGCCTCTGCTTCTGGAGCCGAATCGACCGTGGAAACACGCAATTTTCAGTCAGTACCCACGCGACCGGAACTCACATCGCCATCGCAGCCACGGAGATATCATGGGCTATGCCGTCCGAACGGAGCGATATCGCTATGTCGAGTGGCGAGAGTGGGAAACGAAGGATATCGTCGCTCGAGAGCTCTATGACCACACGGTCGATCCACGGGAATCACGTAACATCGCCAATCAGCCAGCTCACGATGAAACGATGATGAGGCTGGCAGAAATTCTGGAATCCGGTCCCGACTCAGTTGTGCCAGCTCAGACTGAATGATTCAGAGAGATACCCGACCGGAGTGATAAACACGCTTGAATCAGTTCTGCATCTTACTCGCGAAATTTGTTTCGATGATTTGCTCAATCAGGTCTTCGCCAGGAAAGTCCATCACAACCGTTCCAAGTCGAACGGGCCTGTTTCCCGATGGTTGTTTTATTAAATCCAGCGTGAACTCGTTCGACTGAGCCGCGTACATCTTTGGCGTCAGCAACCTGCCCGGAACTGTACCGCTGCAGAAATTAACGAACCATCTCACATTTTCGACATCCGATGCCTTGTCGAAGTGCAATCGGATCAATTTTTGCTTCAGGGCCAAGGGAGCCATGTACTCGTCTTGTCGCAGCATTTCTCCCCAGTTAAGCCCACCCAGTGTCCCTGTACGATCGACGATGACAATGCGATTCCTGACTTGCCGTAACTCAGAGTCCTCGGGGCTGATGTGCCAGAGTTTTTCATCGTTTTTCGTTGCATCGGCAAATGTATCTGCAAAAGAACGAGTAGTACCGTCCGCAGTCGACTCTTCCTTGATCGACATCACGATGCATTCGGACGGGTGCTCCCGCAGAAAATCATGACAGATGTCTCGTACTTCCTGGAATGTTATTCGCTGTGCAATGACGCCGTGATAAATCAGAAACCTGTCGCTCAAATGTCGACATCGAATATCGATAAAACGAATACCGGATTTCAGTTGCGTGGAAAGTTGCCACGACTGACATTTCGCGAAGCCAAAGGAAAATCCATCATGAAGAGCACAGGAATTGTGAGTGCCGGGCAGCGACAACTGCGAGATCATGACTGAATCAGGTAGCCGCGACATCCATCTTGAGTACTTTTGAGTGGTGCTGTCACGTGGCTTTGCATCGAAGCTGGTTGCGACTAGATGCTCGTCGGGTGGCGCGAACCCAATTGCTACCGAAACACCAAATGCCGTCAATGAAATGGCGGAGATGGCAGCCTTGGTTTTGAGCATTGTTGGCCTGTCTACGACGAGGAGTCTTTCGATTGCCTGATAAGTCTAAACGCTTTCGATGACTCAAATTCTACCGGGCTCACCTGATCGAGTCTTGTGACCGGATGTAACAGAATTTTACACCTATCTTGATCACTGATGTGATGATGCGTTTCTGTATTTGCACCGTTGTCTACGCAATCGGAGCCATCTGACGGGGTAGTCGATCCATCAGGGGCAAGGATCAATCTCAGAGACATCCACTTCAGGCAGTTTCTGGCGTGATGGTCCGGTCATTTTGCCCGACAATTTCATCAAGCCCCAGACAAGAGCTGCGAGCACGAAAACCAGCCCGTATTCAGTTAAGGGGATCCAGGTAACCTGATGAATCTGACTGATTCCGATTTCGGAATAGACAAAACAGACGGAGCCAGCATAAGCGGCAAGGAACATCCAACGAATTTTCACTGTCAGGCCGAGTCCGTGCATTTGCGTCACGATGAACAGGCCAGCAAACCCAAAACAGAACATTTGCCAGAAGTCCGGGGCGTTGCTTAACGCCACAATCGTACCGTGGATCAGTACAAGCACTTCCTGAGTGAGCATCCACCAGCGGTTTACGTGGATTCGCGTAAAGAAGAGGCTGCCCTGGAGCAGCATCAGGAACATATATAGAAAGCCGAGCAGGTGTCCCGGCGTGCTGACCATCGGGTGATACCAGAATGTGTAGATTGTCGCCCATGCGAAGTAGTAGCCGTGGTACTTACGAAGTGCCCTGGCTGACTCACTCATCATGCTGCCACCGACCTTATGACCGAAGAAGAGGCCGCGTCGCTGGTTTTCCATTAACAACACAATGACTAGCAGAAGAATTACTGACCATTGCGAACTCTGTTCGGGGACATCAAGGGCCAGACCGTCGTAAAAGACGTGCGTCTGAGCGAAATGCAGAATGATAAAGACCGCGTTGGCGATAAACGCCAGAATGTTGAGGCGGCTCAGTGAACTGCTGTAACCACTTTTCTGAGTCTGAGCCTTCCAGATCAGCCACCAGATTGTCAACTGATGAGCGGCATACAATCCCCAGACCGATAAGCGTGTCCAATTCGTCGGCGCGGCACTAACCCAGGGATACCAGAACGCAACTTCGCGTTCCGGTCGAAGTTCGAATGATTCAAGCCGGTCGCCAGTGAGCCAAATCAGTGCCGTAATGCCGATGCTGAAGCAAATACCTAAAGTCAGCCCGTGAGACTGGCTGATTTGATCGTGGGCTGGAGAATCCGGCATAAAACGAGTTTACTCTGTCAAGCTCACAAAATTCCGAATCTCAGTACCATAGACAAATTAAGCCACAATGCGACTTGTCAGCCTGGCACTCGTGATTCCCGGAACACTCGAAATGTCCGCAGCGTTCGCACAACCGTCGATCAGAACAAGTATCCCTGAAGTCCCAGGTGATGTGATTTTTGAGAAAGATATTGCCTATCGACAAGGTCACGATCGTTGGGTTCTGAACATGATCTACCCTCGCAAAGCATCTGGTAAGCCACGATCGGCGCTTGTGCTGGTCCACGGAGGTGGCTGGACCGGTGGTGATCATTATGGTTTTGCTCAGTTGGGCTTCACGCTGGCTCAAGCGGGATACGTGGTGATGTTACCGACTTATCGCATGATTGCAGATGGACCGTTTCCAGCCTGCCTGCATGACTTGAAGAACTCAATCCGGTGGCTCCGTGCAAATGCAAAAAAATACAACGCCGATCCCGACCGGATTGGTGCGTACGGCGATTCTGCAGGTGGCACACTTACGTTGACTGTCGCCATGACGGGGGGAGACAAAGAGCTTGAAGGCGACGGAACATTTCTCGATTCATCCAGTGAGCTTCAGGCGGTTGTCTGTTCCGGAGCGGTGGGAGACATGCAACATCCGCAGCACAGCAAGCGAGCGGCGTCTGTCTACCGAAATCTTGCCGGGGCACTGGTGCGTGGCACGTCTGTAGCTGAAGTCGAGGCCGTGATGTGTCGAGCTTCTCCGTGTTCCTACATCCGCAGGAACGTGCCTCCAGTTCTTCTGATTCACGGTGCAAAAGACACCGTCGTCTTCATTGACTCGACTGACGACTTCCACACTCGAATGAAATCAGCCGATGCGAACATCGAGTACCTTCGGTTTGAAGATGGGACTCACGGAGTCATGGGACAAAAGGGGCGAACGGCGATACCCGCCATGCGCAAGTTCTTCGAGACACATCTCGGTGACAGCGCTGAGCAATGACCTGCTCGATCTGATAATTCTGCACGATCACATTTCGTGCCAGTATCTCATCATCCGCAAAGAACTCAAACCGGAGAGTCATTACCAATGTTCGTTCGATCCATAGCCGTTATCGCATTCAGCCTGGCATTTACGCTACCGATATCGGCAAAAGAGCCGCTCAAAGTCTTCATCCTTGTCGGGCAGTCCAACATGCAGGGGCATGCCGAAATTTCAACATTTGATCACATTGGAATGGATCCTGTGACGGCGCCGCTCCTCAAGGAAATGCGGACTGCCAACGAGACGCCTCGAGTATGTGATGAAGTGTGGATCTCGTCGATCGGAAACGATGCATCAGGCGACGAATACTATGGCCAGTTGACTGCCGGTTACGGCGCCAAAGGTCGCGGGACCAAAATTGGTCCCGAATTTACTTTTGGTATCTATATGCAGAAGCATCTCGACGAGCCGATCCTCATCATCAAGACCGCCTGGGGTGGAAAGTCGTTGCACACCGATTTTCGACCACCGACTTCCGGACCCTACGAGTTAAACGAAGGGCAGTTGGAGTCGCTGAAGAAGCAGGGAAAGAACATTGATCAAGCGAAGGCGGACCGTGCCACTGCAAGCGGCAAGTACTACCGACTGATGCTGGACCATGTAAATAAAGTTCTGAAGGACATCAAACGAGTGTGCCCGGCATACGATTCCGAAATCGGTCATGAACTGGCGGGATTCGTCTGGTTCCAGGGGTGGAACGATATGGTTGGCCGAGACGTGTATCCCAACCGTGATCAGGCCGGCGGTTACGATCTATACAGCACGCTCATGGCTCAGTTTATTCGCAACGTTCGCCGGGACCTTGCTGCACCAAAGTTGCCATTCGTAATTGGCGTAATGGGAGCCGGAGGCCCTGTCGCAAAGTATGGTCCGAGTCGGCAGCGTTACAGCGAGATTCACCAGAACTTTCGAGATGCGATGGCTGCTCCCGCATTGCTGCCCGAATTTAAAGGCAACGTGACCGCCGTGCTGACGGAGAATTACTGGGATGCTGAACTCGCTGAGCTGAAGGCCAGGGGCGGCAAAGTGAAAGCGAGGTCTCAGGAATTAAGCCAGGATAAGAGCTTCACTCGTACGCAAAGAGAAGAGGCTCTGTCGAAGTTTCGGGCAGAGCTCTATTCGCCACGGGAGACTGAGATCCTGAAAGGCAGCTCGAATGCCGAGTACCACTACAACGGCTCCGCAAAGATCATGGCACTGATCGGCAAAGGATTCGCGGACTCCATCGAGAAGATGAGTCAATCACCAAAGTAGCACGATGCCGTCTCAATTTTCATGAAATAATATCGGTTCGTGTATGAAATTACCTGTCACAATCGTCGTTGTCTACCTGTTGTCAGTGTCGCCGGCAAAGGCTCAGGTTGAGACGTTCGATCTGCCTCGGTTGGATGGAGTGCGTATCGACGGCGACTTCAATGATTGGGACGAAGAGCAGGGATTCGGCGTCGAAGTTCTGCTGCAGGAAGAGGGAACCTTCAAGAACGCTGAAGATCACAATGTCCATTTTCGCGCAGGATGGAACCGGCAGGGCATTTTGATTCACCTGACGGTGCAGGATGATAATTGGGTCGAGTACTCCGAGAAAAACAAGTACTACAGCGCGGACGTCGTTGAGGTGTTTCTGGCTGCCAGACGTGGCGATGACGATGTTTGCCAGTGGTACATCACGCCGGGAATGACGGAAGAAATCGACGAGCCTGGTGTACGATTTCGAGAATTGCGGCGAGGTCCAACCAAAGGTCTGCCATCCGATCTGAGAGTTTGCCGC
>CALGTK010000285.1 GCA_937904325.1 uncultured Planctomyces sp. | reverse complement strand
GTAGATCGCTAGATGCCAGTAGATCGCTAGATGTTTGTCGGATTGCTTGCCGAAATCCGCATGAGTCTTCCTCGGGATACTTCTTGATGACATCTGAGTTGTCGATCTTGAGCAGTCGGTCGCAGTGAATTTCGCGAGATGGCAAATGAAGTTCTTTGCGTCTTTCGGGACAGATGTGACGTACCCAGCCATCGCGAACCTTCTGGTGGAAATCGTCAAGCGACACCAGGCCCAGCAATTGACCATGTTGTCTTTGCAGGCTGTGATCGTTGTCAGTTGTTAGTCTTCGTTATGAATGAATACGAAGAAAAGACAGCCGTAATTTCGATACCAGCAGCCTCTCAATGTGTGAAATTTCTGTACCAACTACATGGCGTGTTCCTGCTTTATGGCTGAGGAATCAGAATCAAGTCGCCGGATTTTAGAACGGGATCGCTGTCGAATACGTTCGCTGTCTTGATCGCGTCGACAGTCACTCCGTACTGGCGTGCGATACTGGTCAGTGTTTCGCCCTGTTTGACATCGTGGTAAGTCGACGTTGATCGTGGCGTTGGGACAGTGAGAACCTGTCCAACGTCAGTGCTGGGCACTTCGTTCAGACGGCCTGCTGCTCCGCCTTGGAATGTGGCCGGCGGCGTGCTTCCCTGGCCCTGTCCAGCGGGAACCTGCAGTGGTGCAGGGTTGGCTGGGACCATCGTCGGCTGTTGAAACTGCGACGGGGGCAAGCCTTGACCTGGCGGATAGGTCGGCGGCGGAGCACCATACCACATGGGTCCGCAGCCTGACGCTGCAACAACGATGATCAGCGGTGCAAGATACCGCAGCGAAACACCAGCACTGGTAATTGGCGATGGCATGGTTGGGGTCACTCCTTTGTTACATTCGAGCCTGCATCCGGCAGGCATATCGTCGTGTTTCGTAGTCAGCGATGGTCGAATCAGGATTTCAGTTCGATGGGTAGTTCGTCGATCTTCGCGGCGCAGATAAAATCGTTCTCGGACAGACCGCCGATGGCGTGTGTCCAGAGTTCGATCGTCACGTTACGGTACTGCACGAGGTGCAGGTCGGGGTGATGCCCTTCAGATTCTGATACGACAGCGACCTTTTCAAGGAAGCTCACCGCTGCCAGAAAGTTGTTAGCAACCCAGGACTTACGGATTCGCTGGTTGTCGTGAGTCAGTTCCCAGCCGCTGAGATGCTTGACTTGCTGCTCAGCTTCGGTCGAGTTGAATTTGGGAACACCGCCTTCGCAGGGGACACACTTTTTACTCGTGAGCTGATCGCAGGAGAGGATATCCATAACTAGCGTCCCAATCGTGATGACTCTTTCGTGACCAAACGTCGTCGTTAATAAAACTCGGCTATTGCGGCGGTACTCCGAGCGACTTGCCGCCGTCGATGGCGATCAACGTTCCGGTGATCATGATCGCTGCATCGCTGGCCAGGTACAAGACCGCCTGAGCGACTTCGTCGACCTCGATCATCCGACCGTGAGCCTGCGCGGCAGGGCTGGCGGCGATGAGTCGTTTGATGGCTGCGTCGCGATCGTCGGCTATGTCAATTTCTGATTCGATCATCCGCGTGCCGCCGACAGGCCCGGGGCAGACTCCGTTGATGCGGATGCGATCCTTCGAATGACACAACGCGAGCGATTTCGTCAGGCCTGACAATGCCAGCTTGCTGATTGAGTAAACGGGGTCGTGGGCTCGCGGCAGGATGCCAGCGTTACTCGACACGTTGACAATGCTGCCTCCGAGGCCGTCGCTGGTCATGTGTCGAATCGCGTGTTTGCAGCCGAAGAACGCCGCTTTTACGTTGGTGCCGATGCAGGCGTCCCAGTCGTCTTCAGAGACGTTGTCGATCTGCTTCACCATGCCGATTCCGGCATTGTTGACGAGGATGTCGATTCGTCCAGTCAGCGACGCCGCGTGATCCATCAGCTTTTTCAGCTCGCGTTCGGACCGGACATCGCAGACTTGCTGCTCGATTTTGAGAGTTGAAAACGGCTCGTCGTTCTCGCTGAGCAGCGAATAATCGGCCACGATGACCTTCGCACCAGCTTCCGCCAGAGCGGCGGCTGATGCTCGGCCGATCCCGCTGGCTCCACCCGTGACGACGGCAACTCGATCGGTAAGGTCTGTCGCGTTCATGTTTGACCCGATTTCTGGATTCGGACAGAGTTGGACTGTTCCTGAAATTTCGTAACAGGTTCCGGCGAGGCTGACTGTCTTAACTGCTTGTAGTTTATACGGTTAAGGTGGTTTCGGCTGGCGAAAATTACTCCGGTTCGACTTAATCTCTCAGGAATCTTCCCGTTTTGTCCCGAACTTATCCAGACCGCTCCTGGTAAATGCTGTGAACGACGAGAGATACAGGTGAGATTTGATCTTTGCTTGTGGTTCCATCCGGGATGAGCGTTTCGTAGACTCACTGATTGTGTTTGACGGAATCTCACACCGAATATTTGCAGCAACTCCTTTTCCTTTAAAAGGGCATCACGATGCAACTTCCGACTCCCAAAGGAATGTCACGGCGACATTTCATGAGCCACATGGCTGGTGCCGCCGCGACTATTCCGGCGATGAACTTTATTGAGCACATCAAGGCTAACGCCGCGACGGCTCGCAAAAACAACAAAGCCTGTATCCTGCTGTGGTGTAGCGGTGGACCACCGACGATCGATATCTGGGATCTGAAGCCCGGATCTAAGAATGGCGGTGAGTTCAAGCCCATCGATACCGCTGCTCCTGGCGTGCAGATCACCGAGCACATGCCGAAGACCGCGAAAGTCTTCGATAAGCTCTCGATCGTTCGCTCGATGAGCACCCGTGAAGCTGACCACGGCCGAGGCCGATACTTCATGCACACCGGGTTTGTTCCAAATCCAACGGTCGTGCATCCGACGTTCGGTTCAGTCGTCGCTCACGAAGCCGGCTCGCAGCGGAAGGAACTGGAAATTCCTGGATTCATCTCGGTTGGTGCACCGAGCGGAAGTCCGGGATACATGGGCACAACGAACGCTCCGTTCGTCGTCAGTGCCAATGGCCAGATTGCCAACGCTCAGATGGGCGACCTTGGTCGACCTCGTCTGAATCAACGCTTGGATATGCTCGGCGTTATCGAGAAGAACTTCATCAATTCGAAGCGTGGCGAACTGCCGCAGGACCACGCGAACATCTACAAGAAGGCCGTCAATCTGATGACCTCTGAGCAGATGAAGGCCTTCGACGTTTCTGATGAGCCGCAAGAGATCGTCGACATGTACACCGGCGGTCCTCCGGCTGGCAACGGTGGTATGATGCGGAACGCTGGCGGCTTCGGTCGCAGCCTGATGATGGCTCGACGTCTTGTTGAAGTTGGAGTTCCGTTCATCGAAGTCGGCGTCAACGTCGGCGGTTGGGACCTCCACAACGATGTCTTCAACACTCTGGCTAATAACAACCTGCCGCAGATGGATACCGCCATCTCAGCACTTGTTACTGACCTGACGCAACGCGGCATGATTGACGACGTTTCGATCGTCTGGATGGGTGAGTTCGCTCGAACTCCGCGTATCAACCAGAACGTCGGACGTGACCACTGGGCAGCCAGCTGGTCAGTGATGATGGGTGGTGGCGGACTCAACAACGGACAGGCAGTCGGCGAGACAAACGCTGATGGAACAGCCTGCGTTGGCAAGAGCTACCTGCCAGGCGATATCTGGGCGACTGTCGCTCACGCGATGGGTATCCCGACTTCGACGGTTCACACCTCGAAGAACGGCCGTCCGATGAAGATCGCCAACGGCGGAACGCCGATCAAAGAATTGATCAGCTAGTTTCGGCCTTCGGCTAAGAACTGCGACGCGGGAGCCCTGAGTGGCTCCCGCGTTTTATATACAGCGAGAGAATGCGTCGGATGCGGGCTGCCGGTGTCTTCTCGTAGTTCGGAAAACCGGGTGTGGCGTCATCACCGGATATACAGTTACCGCTCGCGCCGGGTGAGGAGTTTGTGCAACTCTTCAGCCGGACTCAGCGACGGATCTATCTGCACATTCTGAAGCAGGTCGGTTCACCGAATGACGCCGAAGAGATTCTCCAGGAAACCAATGTAGTCATCTGGAATAAGTTTCATCGGTTCGAACTAGGGACAAACTTCGTCGCGTGGTCATTTCAGATTGCCAATTTCGAAGTGTTGAAATATCGCGACAAGAAACGATCGAACAAGCTGGTATTTTCCGGCGACGTGCTGGAAGTCATCGCTCAGGAATCTGAAGAGCAGGAAGACGATCTGGATCTTCGACGAGCGGCCTTGCAGGAATGTCTGCGGAAATTGCGTCCGGCAGATCGAGAGTTAATTCAGCAGCGATACCAGCCGGGCAGTACGGGAGAAGGCGTCGCTCGGCAACTCGATAGACCGATCAATTCGGTTTATCAGTCGATCGGTCGAATTCGAAAAAACCTGTTCGAGTGCATTAACCGGCGGCTCACCGCAGGAACGCCTCAATGACAAATCCTCTGAAACAATCCGATCTGACCGACTTCATCGAGCTGCTCGAAATTCAGCTTGAAAATCGGATTACGGCTGCACAGTTTGAGCAGCTTGAAGAAACGATCCGCTCGAACAGCGCGGCCCGAAGGTTCTATCTCCAGTATATGGATTTACACGGAGCATTGCAGTGGGATCTTGCTGCGACCGCTGACGCTGACCGAGCCGCAAGTGAAGGGCCGCAGCCTGCCAGTGAGAATGCAGTGACTACTGTACGTGAGGAAGCTGTCGAGACATTTTCGCAGAGCAAATCCGCTCGCTGGGTGGCAATGGCCGCTTCCGTCTGTTGCATCCTGCTGGTCTTCGTGGTCTCTGGTTTGGTGAACGACCCTCAGGAACCAGGCGGATTGGACATTGTTGGTTCGTCGGATAATGAAGATGCTTTGCCACCGATCGAAGAAAATGGCCCGTCGATATTGACTGCTGACGCTGTGCCACCTCCGCGAAACATTCGACCAGCTCAACTACCAAACGTCTATAAAGGGCCAACCGACAACGGCTCGTCTGATCGGTTGCCATCGACGGTCAACGTGGCGACGAGCGAGCGTCCGTCTGATTCCAGTATCAAATCGACGGCCAACGCCGTTGCGAACAATGGCTCATCAGAAACAGTCATCGCGAAGATTGATCGCCTGATTCGAGCGGGCTGGACAGACAATGAAGTTACGCCTTCTGAAATCGCGGACGATTCTGAATGGCTGCGACGAGTTTATCTTGACACGGTGGGACATATTCCGCCCGCCGAAGACGTACGAGCATTCCTGGCCGAGGATCGTGCCGACAAACGGTCAATTGCGGTCGACACGTTGCTCGACGATGAAGACTACATTCGAAACTGGACGACCGTCTGGACAAACCTTCTGATCGGTCGATCAAATCCACGCGAGGTTAATCGCCCGGCACTGCAAAAATATCTTCGCGAAAGTTTCGCAGAAAATCGTGGCTGGGATGACATCGTCACAGACTTTATCGCGGCCGAGGGAAGCCACGATGAAAATGGCGCAACAAACTTCCTGCTGGCTCACGTCAATAACCAGGCGGTACCGGCAACAGCGATCACCGGTCAGGTGTTTCTCGGTTTGCAACTTCAATGCACTCAGTGCCACAATCATCCGTTCAACAATCAGACGCAGGATGAGTTCTGGGCATTCAACAGCTTCTTCAAACAGATCAAAGTCAAAGATCAGCTCATCTCGAGCAACCCTCGTGTCAGAGAAATGGCTCTGATAAACGCTCCCGAAGGCGGTGCGACGTTTTACGAAACCAGACAGGGTGTGATGAAGGCCGTGTTCCCTAGTTTCGAAGGACGCAGCATTGACGCCAATGATGACGTTGATCGACGAGCGGAACTGGCGAAGTTAATGACGGACGGCGATTTACCGCAAATCGGTCGCGCTTTCGTGAATCGGATGTGGCAGCACTTCTTCGGAGCAGCGTTCACTCCGCAGGTCGATGACATGGGGCCACATATTGCGGTCAGCCATCCGGAATTGCTGGACGAGTTAACTCGTCAGTTTGTCCGCAGTGGCTACGATACCAAACAGCTCGTTCGCTGGATCTGCAATTCGGAAGCGTACAACCTGACGAGTCGGTTTAACTCCGAAGAATCCAACATCGACGACGATCCAGCACTCGGCAACGAGCCGCTTTTCAGTAGAGTCTACGTGAAACAGATGACCGTCGAGCAGTTGTTCGATTCACTACTGATCGCAACGCAGGCTCACGAAGTGTTCGGTTCAACTTGGGATGCAGTCGAAGAACGTCGCCAGAAATGGTTGCAGCAGTTCGTCATGGCCTGGAATACGGACGAGAACGATGAAGCCGATTTATTTGACGGAACGATTCCGCAAGCGTTGATGATGATGAACGGTGATTTGGTCGACCTTGCTTTGGAATCCGAGCGAGGAACATTGCTTAGCAAAGTCGCTCGCTCAACTGCCTCGGAAAAAGAAAAGATTGAAACGATCGCTCTGGCCGCTTTGTCTCGAATGCCAAGCCGTCAGGAAAGTACCGCCGTCCGTAAGCTGATCCGTGACTCTGCCGCGCAGAATAATCGTCCGGCTGATCAGCAACTCGCTATGCGAACGGGTCTACAGGACCTCTTCTGGGCCTGCTTGAATTCCAACGAGTTCATCCTGATTCACTGAGCTCACTGTGCCGCGCAGGGCAAGGCATAGCCTGACCTGCGCACAGCTCGTGAAAACATGCCGTTGATCCACTGGGATTCAGCTTGCATGTGATTCTCTGCTAAGAAACCCACTGGCTGAATCGTAGTGTGCATGGACAAATTCGTTCGTTCTGCCTTCATCCTGCCCTTTCATGGGAACGGTCAAGCAGGAAGAAGACTCACACACTCAGTTGCGACTGCCCGTATTCCAAAGAATACTTCTTCGGACGCACGTTAAAATGCTGCAGTCCGGCGGCCAGAATTGGAAGCTGAATCATGCGAATCCGACTTTCACGATCACGTGCCTGGCTTCCTTTGTCATTGGCAACTGTGATATCAGGAGCGGTGTTTATGTCGTCGGGGATGGATGCGGCCACTACGCCTGAGCGTTCGTCGCTGCGGGCATTTTCCACGAAGGCGATGAATGATGGTAATTTCAAGTCTGCCTATGTCGGGTTTAAGAAGCTACTACTGGATCCAGACACCGACTTAAAGCAGGTCTGTAACGATTTGAATTACGCCGTTAACTGCCTCAACCGACTCGGGAGAATTTCTGAGTTTGACGAACTGATTGAAGCTGCAATTGACACTCGCCCCACAAACTGGCGGTTCCTGCGAGTGGCCTCTCAAAGATACCGATCGATCAATCACCACGGGGACGTCGTTGGTGACAAGTTTCAGCGTGGCAATCGACGAAACCGTGGCAAGTACTCAAATTCATACGAGCGGGATCGCGTCCGTTCTTTGCAGCTTCTGGAAAAAGCCCGCGAATTGTGCGATGACGAACCGGCCGCAGAACGTGGTCAATTGTTGTACGAGTATGCTTCTGCCATTCAGTCAGGACTGGGCTCGCTGAATTCCTGGCGGCTGCAGATTAAAACGGATCTTTCGTGGTTACCGGATCTCGAAGAGAACTACTGGCGAGGCTACCGCAACGAAGGAGCCCCGGTTGACGCTGAGGATAATCCCGTTTTGCATCGGATTCCTTTGACGTTTGAGGCGGCAAAATCTGACGGTGAACGATGGCGTTGGTTACTGGCCGAAATTGAGCGGTTGCAGCCGCATCGCCGAGCCGAGCTACTCGCGGTATATGCAAAATTTCTGCACAACCAGTTTGGCGTACAGACGATGGCGCAGTTTCGCTGGATGCGAAGTGGTTTTCAGCAGAACGACGAGCGGGATGAGTCCGGAACGTTTGCTCTGCACACGTTATCAGACGCTGAAACAATCGCTCGCCTGGCCACGGGGGTTCGTCGATTCAAACTACCGAAGCAGCACAACTTCATCGCTCTCAACAAGGAGATCATCGCGATCACGAAGACTGGGACTGGCGAACGATCGCGAGACCAGCTCGCACGAATCTACGAGAACCGCAGGCAGTATCCGAAAGCAGCCGAAGCGTGGCGGAAGGCAATCCGCGACTGCGGTCGTGGGGATCAGCAATGGCGAGAGAAGAGCCTTGGCCAGATTGTCGATCATTGGGGTCGGTTTGAGCCATCGCAGGTTCAACCGTCAGGTCGAGGAGCTGTGATCGACTTTCAGTTTCGTAATGGCACGTCGGTCGATTTCGAGGCCTTTCCCATCGCAATCGAATCCCTGCTGCGCGATGTGAAGGCGTATTTGAAAACCAGTCCCCAACGGATCGACGGAAACAAAATCAATATCCAGAACATCGGCCACCGCATCGTTTCACAGAATGAAACGAAGTACCTCGGCAAGCGAGTCGCTAATTGGACGGTGGCGTTGAAGCCTCGACCGAAACACGTAGACGATCGAATCACCGTAACGACGCCTTTGCAACACCCGGGAGCCTACCTGGTTCGAGCGAAGATGAACGATGGCAACATCAGTCAGGTAATTGTCTGGGTCGACGATACCGTAATTGTTCGCAAGCCACTCGACAAGAAAATGCTTTACTTTGTGGCCGACGCGGTTACCGGAAAACCAGTTGCAAAGTCCAATGTCGAGTTCTTTGGCTGGCGATTTGAGAACAAGCAGCGTGGACGTCAACCCTCGATAGTCACTCGAAACTTTGCCGAGTTCTCAAACGCCGAGGGGCAGCTGTCCATCGACGGTCGGGACAACAATCAAAATTATCAGTGGTTGATCACTGCGCGGACGGATGAAGGTCGGCTGGCGTACCTGGGCTTTGATCGTGTCTGGTTTTCGGGGCAGCACGACGCTCAATACAACCAGCGCAAAGTTTTCCTGATCACCGACCGACCGGTCTATCGACCTGATCAGAAAGTGCAGTTCAAATTCTGGATCCGGCACTCTCAGTACGACAAAGCCGATGTTTCGCAGTTTGCCGGGCAAAAGTTCAACGTGATCTGCGCGAATCCTCAAAGTGAGCACATCTTCACAAAGCAGATCAAAGCTGATGAGTACGGTGGTCTGTCGGGTGAGTTCGAGCTTGCGGAAGACTCTAAGCTCGGCAACTACCGGCTTTATCTGGATGGCCACGGCGGAGGATCGTTCCGGGTTGAGGAATACAAAAAGCCGGAATTCGAAGTCACAATTGCGGCTCCCGACGAACCAGTGCAGCTGGGCGAAAAGATCACGGCAACGATCGACGCGAAGTACTACTTCGGGGCTCCGGTTACGAATGCCCGGGTGAAGTACAAAGTACTGCGAACCTCGCACGATAGTCGCTGGATGCCGACCGGCGATTGGGATTGGTTCTACGGCCGAGGTTACTGGTGGTTTGGCTACGATTACGACTGGTATCCCGGTTGGGGCGAGTGGGGCTGCCGGGCTCCGATCGCCTGGTGGTGGCCTCGCGCGAATGATCCGCCTGAGATCGTCGCTGAAGCGGAAGTCGACATCGCCGATGACGGTACGGTTAAAGTTGAGATCGATACGGCACTCGCCAAAGAAATGCACCGCGATCAGGATCATCGTTACGAAATCACGGCGGAAGTTGTCGACGAGTCCCGGCGAACGATCGTTGGGAAGGGCGAAGTGCTCGTCGCCCGAAAACCATTCCAGGTTTTTGCGTGGGTAAACCGTGGGCATTATCGAGCAGGGGCTGATGTCCAGGCATCGTTCCAGGCTCAAACACTCGACCAGAAACCAGTTCAGGGTGAAGGTGAGCTGACGCTTTACTCGATCGTTTATAAAGACGGAGAGCCGGAAGAGAAAGTTGTCGAGCAATGGGAACTTGCCACCAGCGAACTGGGAAGGGCGAAGCAGCAGTTCAAAGCGGCGACTCCAGGGCAGTATCGGCTTTCTTTTCGAGTGACTGATTCGGCGGAGCATACCATCGAAGGCGGTTACATGTTTGTCGTCACGGGTGAGGATTTCACCGGTCGCGAGTTCCGATTCAATGACCTGGAGTTGATCACCGACAAACGCGAGTACCGGCCCGGCGACACAGTTCGGCTGATGGTCAACACGCAGCGATTAGACTCAAGCGTGCTGTTGTTCCTGCGGCCGACGAACGGAGTCTACCTGCCGCCAAAACTGTTGAGGCTGGATGGTAAGAGCACGGTTCACGAGTTCGCCGTCGTGCAACGCGACATGCCGAACTTCTTCATCGAGGGACTAACGATTTCCGACGCGAAGATTCACACCGCAGCGAGGGAAGTGATCGTCCCACCGGAGAAGCGTGTGCTGAATGTTGAAGTCGAACCCTCATCGGACCGGTACAAGCCCGGCGAAGAAGCGACGGTCGCCATACGCGTCACGGACCATGAAGGGCAACCGTTTGTCGGTTCGACGGTGTTGAGCGTTTACGATCGGAGTGTGGAGTACATCTCAGGCGGATCCAACGTTCCAGAGATTCGAGAGTTTTTCTGGAAGTGGCGAAGGCACCACAACCCAAACACGTACTCCAGTCTGAATCGATGGTCCGGCAATCTGGTCAAGCCAGGCGAGGTGGCCATGAGCAATCTCGGCATCTTTGGCAACAATATCATCGATGACCTTAGCTCAGCAGAAAAGACCAGCGGCCGCCGCAATAGAATGTGGATGCGGCAATTGTCGTCCGGAATGAACACCACCAAATCGTTGGGTTTCAGTGCGGATATGCCTATGTCCAAGGAAGCTGCTCCGATGGCTGCAATGGCCGCTGCCGATTCCGGAATGGAAGCACCAGGCGGTGGCGGAGCGGGCGACGATTTTGTCCAGCCAACGATTCGCTCGAATTTCGCAGACACAGCTTTCTGGTCGGCGGCCATTTCAACCGACGAAGCAGGGAATGCTCATGCGAAGTTTCCCATGCCGGAAAGTCTGACTGGCTGGAAGGTTCGCGTCTGGGGGATGGGGCATGGCACGCGGGTCGGTGAGGGCACGTCGGAAGTCGTCACCGCTAAGGATCTGATGGTCCGACTGCAGGCCCCGCGATTCTTTGTGGAAAAAGACGAAGTCGTACTTTCGGCCAACGTCCACAACTACCTCGACAGTGAGAAGCTCGTGCAGGTCGTACTGGAAATGGACGGCGGAACGCTCGCACCGATGAACGATGACCTGACTCAGTCGATCAAGGTTTCCGCGGGTGGAGAAAAGCGAATTGACTGGCGAGTTCGAGTGACCGGTGAAGGCGAAGCAACCGTTCGGATGAAGGCGTTAACTGATGAAGAATCGGACGCTGTCGAAATGAGTTTCCCATGTTTCGTGCATGGCATGCTGAAAACGGATTCGTTCTCAGGTGTTGTTCGGGCCGCGAAAAACAATACAGACTCGCAGAGCATCACGATTCGTGTGCCGGAAGAACGCCGACCGGATCAGACGCGACTCGAAGTTCGATATTCACCAACACTCGCCGGAGCAATGGTCGACGCATTGCCGTATCTCGTTGAGTACCCGTATGGCTGCACGGAGCAAACGCTGAATCGATTCATTCCAACCGTGATAACGCAGCGAATCCTGCAGAGGATGAATCTAAATCTTGCAGATATTCGAGACAAACGAACAAACCTCAATGCGCAGGAAATCGGCCACGACGTCGAGCGGGCGAACCGGTGGGAAACGTTCGATGTAAATCCTGTTTTCGATGAAGACGAAGTCGTCCGAATGGTGAAGCATGGAACTGAACGGCTGACGTCAATGCAGATGGCGGATGGTGGCTGGGGCTGGTTCTCCGGTCGCGGCGAACAGTCATCGCCCCACACGACCGCTGTTGTTGTGCACGGTCTTCAGGTCGCAGCGAAGAACGACATTGCGTTGGTTGCCGGAGTTCTCAAGCGAGGCATTGACTGGCTGACGATTTATCAGACAAACAATGTTCGATCTCTGAAGAACCATGCGATCAAAGATCCGGAAGAGCGACGAAAGAAAATTACAAAAAGTTACGCCGGCAACCTGGACGCCCTGATCTTCATGATCCTGACAGACGCTGGGCACGTGAACGCGGAAATGCGAGACTTCCTGTACCGCGACCGGACGAAACTTTCGGCTTACGGAAAGTCGGTCTTTGGACTGGCTCTGCATGCCCAGGGACAGAAGGAAAAGCTCGACATGATTCTGCAGAATATCGAGCAGTTCGTGGTCGAGGATGCGGAAAATCAGACCGCGTTTCTGAATCTGCCGAACGGTGGATACTGGTGGTACTGGTGGGGCAACGATCTGGAAGCCAACGCCTGGTATCTGAAACTGCTGGCGAAGACTGATCCGAAGAGTGATCGCACCGCCGGGCTCGTCAAATACATTCTCAACAATCGCCGACACGGCACGTACTGGCGCAGCACGCGTGACACCGCGTACTGCATCGAAGCTCTCGCTGATTACCTGACAGCGAGCGGCGAATCTGAACCGGACATGACGATTGAAGTTCTGGTCGACGGGAAGCTGCACAAGTCGGTGAAGGTCGACTCGTCCAACCTGTTCAACTTTGATAACAAGCTGATTCTCGAAGGCGACAAGTTGAGTTCCGGCGAGCACGTTGTCGAGGTTCGTAGGTCAGGCAAGGGGCCTGTCTACTTCAATGCCTACCTGACGAACTTCACACTTGAAGACTTCATTACAAAGGCCGGTCTGGAATTGAAGATTGACCGAAACTACTACCGGCTGACTCGTGTTGATAAAGAAACGAAAGTTGCCGGCTCGCGTGGACAGGTCGTCGATCAGAAAGTCGTGAAGTACGAACGCAAGAAGCTTGCGAGCCTCGACACGGTAAAGAGCGGGGAGCTGGTCGAAGTGGAACTCGTCATCCGTAGCAAGAACGTGTACGAATACCTTGTCTTCGAAGATATGAAACCGGCTGGGTTCGAACCGGTCGAAGTTCGCAGCGGTTACAACGGAAGCAGCACGCCGGCCTACGTCGAGTATCGCGATGAGAAAGTGGCATTCTTCGTGCGGCTGATGGATCGCGGGCAACATTCCGTCAGCTATCGGTTGCGAGCGGAGATTCCCGGCCAGTTCAGCGCGCTGCCAACGCGAGCTTCAGCGATGTACTCGCCGGAACTGAAAGCTAACTCCGACGAGATCAAGCTGAAGGTCGAAGACTGAGCTCTGTAGCGTTGAAACAAATTTCCGTTTTTCTGTGGCACGCGACAAAGACACGTCAGTATCCCGGGCCTGACGATACGGAGTGTCGTGCCACTGCAGGGAAGTTATTTCTGACGCAATCTTTCGGCGGAGTCGCTGTCACACCGAACGGTTCCCGGTTTAGGATTTGTCGTCGACTTTGTCACTCGCGCAAATTCTCAGGGAGCATCAGTGATGCAGCTTGCTTTTCGTTGCCTTATTATTAACGCAATTCTTGTTTCCGTTGTCGGTGACACGTTCGCAGAAGATGCCCTGACCAGAGACACAAGCCGCGGTGATGCGATGATCGCCCGCTACTTTGAGGCTCAAACTGCAAAGCTCGCGAAGACTTCGCTGACGAGGTATCAGTCAATAGATGACTGGGAAAAGGACAAAGCGATACATCGCGAGCATTTGTTTGAAATGCTGAGTCTTGATCCGCTTCCCGAGAAGACTTCTCTGAAACCGGAAGTCGTCGGGACTGTCGAGTACGACGACATCGCCGTTGAGCGAGTGCATTTTCAGTCTCGCCCCGGGCTGTATGTGACCGGCAATTTCTATCGACCCAAAGAACAGGCTGGCCCACTACCGGCGATCCTGTATGTGTGCGGGCATGGTCGTGTCAAGAAAGGAGACATCAGCTACGGAAACAAGACGCACTATCAGCACCACGGTGCATGGTTCGCTCGCAACGGCTACGTCTGCCTGACGATCGACACACTGCAACTCGGAGAAATCGAAGGAATTCACCACGGCACGTACAAACACGGTCGGTGGTGGTGGAACTCGCGAGGCTATACGCCAGCCGGTGTTGAAGCCTGGAACTGCATTCGTTCGCTCGACTACCTGCAGACTCGCCGCGAAGTCGACGGTGAGCGAATTGGCGTAACCGGTCGCTCCGGTGGCGGCGCCTACTCGTGGTGGATCGCCGCTCTCGATGAGCGAATCAAATGCGCCGTGCCGGTTGCGGGGATCACCAACCTGCAGAATCACGTCGTCGACGGTTGCGTCGAAGGGCATTGCGACTGCATGTACATGGTCAATACCTACCGGTGGGACTACGCGCAGGTGGCCGCTCTGGTTGCTCCTCGACCGCTGCTGATTTCGAACACGGACAAGGATCGAATCTTCCCGTTGGACGGCGTTGTCGACGTCTACTCGAAGGCGCGGCGCATCTACGAACTGTACGGCCAGCGAAATCACATCGGTCTACAGATAACTGAGGGACCGCATAAGGATACTCAGGAACTGCGCATCCACGCGTTTCACTGGTTCAATCGATTTCTCAAAAGCGAAGACCCGTTGATCGAAACAACGGCCGTCAAGTTCTTTGAGCCTGAGCAACTTCGTGTTTTCGGAGACCTGCCGAAAGACGAGCTAAACACAGAAATTGATGAGACGTTTGCAGCAACGGCCACGTTACCGAACGCCTCCGATGTACATGTCACAAACTGTCAAACGGCGAGATACTGCAAGCGATTGACCGAAACGTGTTTCCGAGGCTGGCCAGCTAAGGACGATGTCCCGGCACTGCAGTCGGTTGGTACACCTGCCTTTGAGGCGATACACGACGGCGTTCACTTATCGGTTTTTGACTTCAGTCCGGAGTCCAATATTGAATTGTCGCTCTTTGTTCTTCAGCCAGCAGACACGATGGCCGGGGATGTGGAACTTCAGGTTCTCAACGTGTTGGATGAACAGGGCTGGACGGAGTTTCTGTCCGAAATGCGGGTTGGTTTTGCTAAGCACTTTGAAAATGAGATTGCTGCGCCTGCAAACGAAACTTCATGGAAGTCACTGGCGAATATGCTCAAAACGAATTCCTGGGGCATGGCCTGTGTTTGCCCTCGAGGCGTAGGGCCGACGGCGTGGGACCAAAGTGAGCGGAAGCAGACGCACCATCGCCGTCGATTCATGCTGCTGGGGCAGACTCTTGATGGGATGCGAGTTTGGGACGTGCGTCGAGCACTCCGCGGGCTGCGGAGTATATCGGGTTATGAGAAAACGCCTGTCTGGTGTCAGGCGGAGCGCGAGATGTCTGGCATCGCTCTTTATGCAACCTTGTTTGAGCGACACATCGTCAAGCGGATTGATCTCTACGATCTGCCTGCGTCACACAGAAATGGTCCGACTTTTCTCAACGTACTTCGGAAGACAGACATCCCGTTGACGGTCGCTTTTGCCGCTCAGCGAACGAAAGTTGTCATCTACGATAGCGATGCTGATAAGTGGTCACTGCCTGCAGCGATTGTCGCTCGGCACACCGCGTTGAAGGGCGGTTTGCAAATCAGGGATCGACGGTAACGGCCGCAGTCGGACGCGCCGCTGGGTCGTTATGTGACGGTGTCTTCCGGATCAGCAAAGACCAGGTCGCCACCAACTGATGTGGTGACCGTATCGACTCCGTCCGATGTGTCTCCCCCACTGGCGACGTCAATGATGTCCTGGCCGTCGCCTCCGTTGACAATGTCTGCTCCGACACCACCGACAATCGTGTCGTTACCCAGGCCACCGTCAATGGAGTCGGCGTTTGTGGTGTTAAGATCGGTCAGATCAGCAACGGCGGCAGTGATGTCTGCATTGGAGACGCCGATCAGTCTATCGTTGCCATCGTCTCCGGAGATCGTGTCAGCTCCCAGGCCGCCGTTAATCAGGTCGTCGTTGTCTCCACCTGTCAATGAGTCGTCGCCGCCGGCACCGTTGATCGTGTCGTTCTCGGTGCCGCCGGTGATGATGTCATTCAGAGCTCCTCCGTTCAGTGAGTCGTTACCGGCGCCACCGGTCAGCATGGATGCCTGAGCCGATGCCTGAAGCGTATCGTCGCCTTCCGCACCGTTAAGGGTTGATGTCCCAGTGAACGCACTGGCGTCGATCGAGTTCGCACCGGCGCCGCCATTCAGGATTCCCCCTTCGATATTCAACAGTGTGTCCGTACCCGTGATCGCGCTGGTCAGAGACGCATCTGCGAGTACAAAATCTGTGTCGGCAGTTTCCGACACGCGATCCTCACCGTCACCACCGTCGAGCGTATCGTTGCCTGCACCGCCAGTCAGGATGTCTCCGCTCCCACCGTTTCCGTTTAGAACATCAGCACCATCATCTCCATTGAGTGTGTCTGAGCCGGCCGAGCCATTGAGCGTATCGGCCGCCGATCCTCCGTTCAGAATGTCATCACCTGCGTCTCCAAAAAGCGTGTCTTCACCATCACCACCCAGGATGGAATCGTTGTCATCGCCCCCGCGAAGATCGTCGGCACTCGTTCCACCTGTGATCGTGTCAGCACCAGCCCCTCCGGTGATTGTGGCTCCGCCATCGCCGCCAATCAGCACGTCTCCCCCAGCACCACCATCAAGCGTCACCGGACCAGTAAAGCCACTGGTGTCGATCACATTGGCGTTATCGCCGCCCGTTAGCTGTGCCTGCTCGATTTCAATCAGTGCATCGGTACCTGTCACGCTTCCGGTGAGCGTGCCTTCTCCCGCGACCATTCCACTTACCAGTGTGAAGTCACCGTCTGCTGACTCCACCAGTGTCGAAGGTCCGGGGCCGCCGTCGAGTGTGTCATCGCCCGCCCCCCCGGATACCGTATCGTCACTTGCCCCCTGGCCTCGAACCATGTCGCTACCGTCACCACCCGACAATGAGTCGGCTTCGGAACCACCCATCAGCGTATCGTCACCATCATTGCCAAACGCGGTGTCGTCGCCAGCATTTCCGTTAACGATGTCGTTGCCGCCGCTGCCAAAGAGTGTGTCGGAACCGCCAGCTCCAAAAATCAGATCGTTGCCGTCGGTGTCGGTGGATGTGCTTGACGGCACAATACTGACCGTCACGCCGCTTACGACAACAAGGTTTCCGTTGCCACTCGCAGGTGTATCAGAAAGCGGCGTGTCGGTGAGAGCACCATTGCCGGTT
The DNA here is from genome assembly GCA_937904325.1 of uncultured Planctomyces sp. Taxonomy (GTDB): domain Bacteria; phylum Planctomycetota; class Planctomycetia; order Planctomycetales; family Planctomycetaceae; genus JABMPE01. The sequence continues at coordinate 17,530 of CALGTK010000285.1, read as the reverse complement.
TCTGCAGTAATATTGAAGGTCGTCAGGGCGGCGATCAAATCAGGGACCGTCATGTCGAGCACGTTACCAAAGACGACGTGTGGAACGCCGTCTAATGCCAGATTATCAACAAGGTTGACGAACCACTGGCTGGTAAACGTGTTAATGTCGCCGCCCTGTTGAGCTGTACTGATCGTACCTCGCACGTTCGATCGATTTCCGATTCCGTTTCCTTCATTCAGGATCGGAGGATCAGTCGGCACTGCAGAAATGACGGTGGTACCCTGGACAAAAGTTTCCTGTGACGTTGTGAAACCGCCGCCCTGGATAACGAAGTCGGTGACCGATCGATGAATGAACGAATTGATGTAGTCATCATCGTCGACGTAGTCGAGGAAACTGGCGACCGTATTCGGCGCCTGGTCGGCAAACAGTTCGATTGGGATATCACCAAAGTTTGTCTGAAACGTCACGACCGGGTTTGCAACTCCGCCAACGATCGTGTCTGCTCCGCCCGTTGCAGAAGCTGAGTCGTCGCCGCGAATCGTGTCTGCGCCCAGACCGCCGCTGATGGCGTCAACTCCGTCCAGTCCGGCCAGAGTGTCGTCTCCACCGTCGCCATTTACGAAGTCGTCAAACGCTGATCCGGTCAGGCTGTCAGCACCGTCGCCTCCGTTGATTGTCAGTCCAACCGGAGAAGCTGAAGCATCCACAATGTCGTCACCGGAGAACAGTTCTAACTCGATGCTCTCAACCGTTCCAATATCCAGCGAGAAGGCTCCGAGTAGAATTCCGGCGGCTCGTGCTACAGTCACGCGTCCGGCACCGCTGTCGGTAACGGTGACCATGTCGCCTTCGCCAGCAAGGTCTCCGAAGTTGACCACCTGAACATCGCGGCCGGCTCCACCGTCGTATGTAATTCCGCCCGTCAGCGTGGGGCTCCCATTCTGAAAGTCGACGGTCAGTGAGTCGTCATTTCCGCCGAGCGAAAATGCTGCGGTATCAACTGATGCCAACGGAACAGAAATCGTATTCGCATCGACCTGTGTCGTGCCCGCACCGGCCATCAGCGCATTGGCAGAATCGTTAACAATCAGGTCTCCACCGGAAACTGATAGCGTGACGTCATTCGCCTCGGAAGCAGAGTCGACAATGTTGAGAGTTGTTCCTGTAACTGAGGCAGCCGCCAGCAGAATGCGGCTCTCCAGATTTTCACTCGCAATAGTGGCCGGCGATGCAGGTCGCCGCTGTTTCCCGGACGAACGACGATTGCGTGATCGTGCGGGAACTTTCCTGGTAAACGCTGCCAACCAATGACCGAAGCTCATTGCAATCCCTCGCCACAATTCTTCCGAGACGAATCAGGCATCGCCGTCGCCTCGGTGGTTTCATCCGTGAATTTGTTGTCTGTCCGCGACTTCAAGTGTCAGTTCGCCCCGAACCGGTGTGACATGTGCAGACGGAATTCGCCCTCGAAGTCGTCGTCCTTGCCGCCGGGAATCGCGGTTGCGTAACCGGCAGAGATCGTTGTGTTGTGCTGAAACTCGAACACCATTCCGAAGGTCGTGTTCAACAGCTGAAAGTCGTCTTCACGTCCAATCGATCCGAGTGGTGAGAAGTTGATCGATTCAGAATCATTTAATGATCGGCTGAGGTGAAGTTCCAGCAGTGGCATGATGGCCGTCAGTGTTGACGTTGAGTCTGCAGGTTCCTGAACGAGCCAGTAGCCGGCGCTCATATCGAGATACATCATGGTGGCTGCGTTCAGGCTGCCGACCTGAGACATCGTTCCCGAGCCAAACGGGCTTGAGTTTGCGAAGACTGGCATTCCGTTCGCATCGACATCGATCTGGAAGAAGCCCTGCAGGAACAGCCCGCCATCGGCGATGTACGATGCTCCCAGGAATGGCATGATGTGGACGGCTTCGTTCTCGATGCGAATGAACTCTCGTTTTGAGGCTCCGTCGGTAATGCTGTACGAGAGGTCTTCTGCGGTTGGAAGGACCAGTTGAAGGCCGCCGCTCATCAACCAGTTGTCGCCGTGGGAGAAGATGCTCTTCAGTGCGACCGATATGTCGCCAATCTGCCCGGTGCTGGTTCCAGTTGAGCCATTGACGGTCACGTCGTTGTCGAGAGTTGCCGCAAAAGGGAACCTCGCTTCAACGGACATCAGACCGCTCATAAATGTCTTCTCGAAACCAGGCACGAACTGGTTGACACTCGCCGTGTTGGCCAGAGGAACGGATTCGAAATAGTTGTAGTTGAAGAAGAAGCGGTCTCGTGGAATCGGACTGCCGCCAGATGCCATCTTCAGCAGCCCAACGTTGCCGAGCGATGGGGTTGTCGTTGTTCCTGACGCAGCGGATAGTGTTGCGCTGGCTGGAGTCGCCGAGAACGGTGTGCCGCTGACTGGGTCCGTGACAGTCGCTGGTGTTGTTCCGCTCAGAATGTCGACCGAACTGGTGACCGTCTGAACTCCGGATGTGCTGTCGATTGAAACTCGTTCGAGTCCAAAGAAGCCAGTAACTCCGTCGGCGTTCGTTGTTTCAGATAAGAGACCGCCGCCGACCGCTCGGAAGAAAACGAATTCTGTACCAAGTCCGACATTTCCCGGCACGAGCAGGTTGTTACTTCCGTCGATGTAGACGAATCGATTGCTGGCGGCATCGAGCACGACGGGGCTGGTTCCCGCTCCCAACCCAACTCCGGCGCCCGAGGCAGTTGCAGGAGCGGTTGCTTCAGGACGGAACGTTGCGTTCTGCTGACCCGTAGACTGGAAGAAGTCTCCAAGTATATTCGGAAGTCGATCCAACGGAGAGCCGGAGGCTACTCCGGACATGGACGCATTGTCTGCGAAGTCCAGAAGTTCCTGACCTCGAGCTTCGAGCGACAGTCCGACTGTCACACACGCGCTAAGGATCAGGCACTGAAGACTGGTTCGAGTTGTCGGCCGTGCGTTCAACATCGCAGGTCGCCTTGTTTCCGAACTTCGAGTTCTCTCGGATGCTGCGTAACCGGACCGGTTGTAGCGATTCCGCTACATGTCCTGATCAGTTAATTCGGCAAAGATGGGGTCACTGCCGCAGCGAATCCGAGCAATCGAGGCCGGAAAATCGGCAAAATCCAAAAAGTAAGGCTAGAATGCTCACCTTTACACGACAGAAAAATCACGGTAACTAAGACCGAAATGTACGGATCCCGTCACTTTAGAACATGTACTAGGCCGAAGGTGCGAACGAGAGCCGTAGACTTTGTGGCCGCAGGGCGACTATTCGGTTGCGGTTTTGCGAGCCTGGCTGTGGTTTGCGTAGGTGGGCCAGTCGGGTTCGTAGTCGTCGGACTGATTGCCCCAGACATTCCAGTTCGGGCTGAATGCGCCGCGGGCGAAGAGTTCAAGGTACGGGCCGGGGCTGCAGTCTTCGATAACCTGATAGAGCTCGTCGGGCTTTCGAGAGTGTTCGCGTTTTCGCGACTTGATGATGTTTACCTGGCGACGTCCGGGAGCGAGCGTTCTCATTGAGCCTCGCACACCGAACAGAACAAGTTCGGTCGTATTGCGAAAGTAGAAGCCGACGCCGCGGCCGTCTGGTTCTCCGTCTTTCCGAACTTTGTGCCAGACGAGGTTTGACTTGTAGGTGAATCCCCAGGCTTCCATGACGGCGAGACCTTCCGCGAGCAGAGCATTTGGAACCCACAGGTAAAGATGGCTCTTCTCTGCGGCGGCGAGGTGTAGGGGAATCGCTTTTACATCGTCGAGCTTCAGCGTCGGATAACGAGTCAGACGGCCGTGTTCGGGAGCGACTTTGCCGGTTCGATTGGTGAACTGCCACGGAGGATCAGCGAGAATAGTCCCGCAATTCAACTCGGAGCATTCTTCAGCAAAGCAATCAGCCGCTGACTTTTCTGCCGGGGCGATTGCTGACTTCTTTGACCGTGCTTTTTTCTGGACGGGCTTCTTTGACGCTGGCATGGTAGACGGTAGACCTCAAGTCAGTTGCGGCGATGAACGACGAAGCCTGGCGTATTGACACGGATTGAAAACAGTGTCTTGCCGGCGGCGATGTAAAGAGTCTGAAGGTCACCGCCGCCGAACGTCACGTTGGTCAGAACATCTTCAGGGACTGGGATCCGTCCTTTGACGTCTCCATCGGATGTGACAATCCAAATACCGGCCGGAACGGTTGTCGCTTCGTGCGGACCTCGCGGTCGAGCGATTCCGGCGGCGATGTAAAGATCGCCATTCTGAGCGATAGCCATCCCGTCGCCGCCTCGCCCCGGCGCGAAGTCGATGACGACCTGCTGGTTACAGACTTCGCCCTCGGATGACAGATCAAACTTCCAGATCTTTCTATTGCCACCGACGATCGGACAGCTATCGACCAGATAAAGCGTTCTCTCATCCGGACTCAGAGCGATTCCGTTGGGACGCTGAATCTCTGGTTGAGTGATGACTTTCGAAACGGAGCCATCGGCGTCGATTCGGAACACCGAGTCATGGTTCAATTCCATCGTCGTGCGGTCGCCGTAGCACGGATCGGTGAAGAAAATCTGACCGTTGCTGCATGCAGCAATGTCGTTGGGGGCGTTGTACTTCTTTCCTTCGAAATTGTCGGTCAGGACTTCAACTTCGCCTGTCATCAGGTCAGTACGAGTGATCCTTCGATTTCCATCGTTGTCGCCGAACTCGTTACCTTCGCATGCGAGGAGTCGCCCCTGAGGATCAAACAGTAAGCCGTTCGCCCGGCCGCTGGGTTCTCGAAAGACGCTGGTCGTGCCGGCGACCGAATCAAATGTCATGATTCGGTTGTTGGCGATATCGCTGAAGTAGACCGTTCCGTCTGCGGCCGCCGCCGGCCCCTCTGTAAAGGCGATGGCCGTCACGGGGGACACGCCAGTGGAGTCAACTGCGGCAGGAATCCCTGCATTCTGAAAGTCTATCGTCATCAAACACTCCGTACGATTTTACCGGTCGACTCCGAGTACCTGCATTTCCTGACCGTTGACGACATTCAGCATCTTTGTGCGAGTGATCTTCCACTCGCCAGCCTGCTTCTGCCAGGTCATCTCCCAGCGGGATGGATGATGTCCAGAATTTGAATCTGTCGAGAACGTTGCGTTCGCCCGAAAATGAGTGACCGCCATCGTGTCTTGATTCGTCAATTGAATCTTAACGTCCGTTACACGAATGTTGCCTTCGACCTGGACGAACATCAAAGCGGCCACGACGCGAGTTCGGTCAACAGTGTTGGTTTCGGCAAAGAACGACTGACACCGAGCCTGCTCCGGGATCACGCTCGAGCCAGATCCAAACTGGTGCGACTCTTCAACAAACGTATCGACAAGATCGTGCAGGTTCTTCTCGACCTGTTCGCCGTCCGTGACGATGGCAATTTCGACGAAGTAAATTGTGATCGCCGCAAGCAGCAACAATGGCAACGCAATAAGAAATCTTGCTCGTTGAGTGGTCATGAAGGTGATGAAAACGATGGCCGCGATGACTGTGCAGAGAATGATCGGCGACCAGGCGTCTTCGGTGAACCACATGGCGTTACCCGCTGATAACCGGAAGGTTGAGGCTTATGGCCCGCTCGCGCGACCACGGAGACCGTTTCTTCAGAGGCAGTTTCGCTTCGGCGTACTCTTCAATCTGCTCGGGAGATTCGAAGAGTTGATCGTAGCCAGAATCGTTGTCGTACTCGCAGTCTTTGGTTGTGTATTCGCGGCAAATTTGCGGCCGAGTCTCATAAGTGCCGCAGCCATTGTTCGGCAGCAGATGCTGACAGTCGGCGTAGACCATGATGTACCACGTGCCTTCTTCGACGAAAATCGCCGCTTTGCCGTGCAGCAGGTACCACCGCATGTAGTCAAAATCCTTCCACTTTTTCGGAGTGTCAATCGGGAAGGCATAGTAGCGACAACATTTTGCCGTGCAGTATTCGCAGAGGTTTTCGTCGGCTTTCAAGTCTTCGCGAGCAATCGGCGTTCGTGCTTCAAAGGTCGGATTCTCAGTCGTTGACATGATTGATTTCCGAAGTGCAATACGAAATAAAAAAGCAGAGTGCATGGAAACTTGTGGCAACCGGCGGGAAACCGCAGAAAGTTTCGACGAGCTCGGCATTGAAAGAACAACAGAGCGGGATGACTTTAGTCGACCAGTTCGTGCCTGACCAGATCCTCGTAGTTTTCCTTGCGACGAACGATGCGGTACGAGTCGCCGTCGACCATGATTTCCGTGCCACGCGGTCGCGAGTTGTAGTTGCTGCTCATGACCGTGCCGTACGCCCCCGCGCTGTAGGTGCAGAGTAAGTCGCCGCGTTCCATCGGCGGAAGGAAGCGGTCTTTCGCGAGGTAGTCGCATGATTCGCAAATTGGGCCAACGACGTCTGCCGCTTCAGTGCCTTCGGGTTGAGACTCGGCGTCGGCAGGCATTTGGACGGCCGGCTTGACTGGCCACACTCGGTGAAAGCCATCGTACATGGCTGGTCGGACGAGGTCGTTCATGCCGCCATCCTGAATGTAAAACAGCTTGCCACCTTCACGCTTCGTGAATATAACTTTGCTGATCAGTACACCTGAGTTACCTGCAATGAACCGACCTGGCTCCAGAGCGAGTCGGCACTCGGCTTCTTTGACGGCCGGAACGATGACCTTTGCATATTCAGCGGCCGACAAACCTTCTTCGTGTCGGTAGCTGATGGCGAATCCGCCGCCGAGGTTGATCCAACTGATGTCGTGGCCTTTGGAACGGTACTCACGAACGATCTCGATCGCTTTCTGAGCGGCACGTTCGTAAGGCTCCGTCGAGTGGATCGGTGATCCAAGATGCATATGGATTCCGCTGAGTTGCAGATTTGGATCTGCCAGAACTTTGTCTGCGAGCTGTCCGGCACGTTCAATGTCCATGCCGAACTTGTTGCCCTTCTTCCCGGTTGTTGTCTTCTCATGAGTCTTCGCGTCGATGTCCGGGTTCAGTCGCAAGGCAACTCGACCGACTTTGCCCATCGACGAGGCGACGGCTGAAATAGCATCGAGTTCGGCTTCGCTCTCAACGTCAAACTTCAGTATGTCACATTCAAGGGCGAACCGGATTTCGTCGTCGGTCTTGCCAACCCCTGCAAAGACGACTCGCGTCGTGTCAGCGCCGGCCTGTTTGACTCGAAAGAGTTCTCCGCCGGAAACGACGTCGAAGCTTGCACCTGCTTCATTCATCGTTCGTAGAAGCGTCAGGTTCGAGTTGGCTTTAACCGAGTAGCAGATCACCGGCTCAACGTCGGCAAATGCTTCCTGAATCTGCCCAAGCTGATGCAGCAACTGAGCCTTCGAGTAAATCCACAGCGGAGTACCAAACTCTTCGGCCAACGGGGCAACGGCGACGTCCTCGCAGAATAGTTCTCCGTCGCGGTATTGAAATGCGTTCATAGCGTTACCTGCTATTTTCATTGTTCTGGTTATTAGAGATCACGTCATGTTCGCGAAGGTGGCAACCAGTTACATGCACTCCGACTGACTTCCCGCCTGCGAGGAAATAACGGTTTGTGAACAAACTATTGAGCATTATTTGCTCGTACTGACTGTACGAGCCCCCAAACGATCAGAGCCCCACCAAACGCGGCGAGGCCTGTGGGGCTGTCGAAACCTCGTAAAGCCAACTGGCCGCTGAGGCCACCGACGATGAACACGATTCCGATGATAATGTTCCACATGGCGACTTCGATTTCCCGGAGTAGGGAAGTAGCTGGTTTGAGCGATCAGGACAACTGTCTGGAAAGAAGTTCTGCGATCTGTACGGCGTTGGTTGCCGCACCTTTTCGCAGGTTGTCGCTTACGCACCAGAAGTTCAAGCCGTTCGGGTTCGAGATGTCTTTGCGGATTCGGCCAATGAAGACTTCGTCGCTGCCGGCGCAGGTGCTGGGCATCGGGTACTGCTTCTCGTTGAGGTCGTCGACGACAGTGATGCCGGGGAAGTTGGAAAACAACTCGCGGGCTTCTTCCGGAGAAACTGGTCGTTCGGTCTCGACTGTGATAACTTCGCTGTGACAGTTGGCGACGGGAATTCGAACGCAGGTTGGATTAACGAGGATGGACTCGTCGCCGAGAATCTTGCGAGTCTCGTAGACCATCTTCATCTCTTCGCTGGTGTAGCCGTCTTCTTTGTGGCCGCCGATTTGTGGAATCGCGTTGAAAGCGATCGGGTAGGCGAATGCCTGGTAGTCATATTTTTCGCCGGACAGATGCGCTTTTGAGCCAGCTTCCAGATCTCGATTGCCCTGCAGGCCTGCGCCGCTGGTTGCCTGGTAGGTGGAGACGATGACTCGTTTCACTTTGGCCGCGTCGTGTAGCGGCTTCAGGGCGACCACCATTTGAGTCGTCGAGCAGTTCGGACTGGCGATGATGCCTCTGGCCTTGATTGCGTCTTCCGGATTGATCTCCGGCACGACCAGAGCGACTTCCGGGTTCATACGCCAGTAGCCGGATTCGTCGATCACCTTGCAACCGGCTTTGATCGCGTGTGGAAGGTACTCGGCGGCGGTGTCGTCGGGGGTGCTGGCGATGACCAGGTCGATGCCTTCGAAGGACGTGGTGGTCAATTCTTCGACCGTGATCTCCTGACCTTTAAGTGTGATCTTTGTGCCGGCCGTTCTAGCTGACGCGAGTAATCGAAACTGTTTTGCCGGGAAGTCTCGCTTCTCCAGCAGATCAAGAATGATGCTTCCAACGGCACCCGTAGCACCGATTACGGCAACTGTCTCAAACACGGCCTTCACCTTCAGTTTTAAGAGCTAAGTAAATTCAGGTTGCCGCTCTTCATAACAGGAAGAACGTCCCGCCTGCGATAGGACAGAGATCCGCGTTTGTAGTTCACTTCTGGTTTGCAGGGTGAGTATTGCCCATCAAATCGATTATCTGGTGGGCAGTGCCCACCCTACGGTGAGTCGTTAATCACGTCGCACGGGACTTTGCGGGCGATTCGTTTCATCAGACCCTTCAGGATTTTGCCTGGACCAATTTCGTAGAAGTGGTCGGCTCCGTCGTCCAGCATACGGCGGATACATTTTTCCCACAGGACCGGGTTGACGACCTGTTGAACGAGGATGGATCGAATTTCAGCCGGATCGCTGTGCGGCTCGGCGTCGACGTTCGAAATGACCGGGATTCGTGGAGCGGTGATTTCGACCATTTCAAGCACTTCAGCAAGCTGATCGACAGCTGGTTGCATGAATTCAGTGTGAAACGCTCCAGCGACTGACAACGGGATCGGTCGTCCGCCGGCTTCTTCGATCAGGATGCCCGCTCGCCCGCAGGCTGCAGTGTCACCCGACAAGACGGTGTTTCCTGGGCAAAGGCGATTGGCAACCCAGATGCCGCCAGCTTCAGTCGCTTTGGTGACAACGTCGTCAACCTGCTCATCGTTAAGCAGCAACGCACTGACCATACCGGAAGGAGCGGCGTCAGCCGCGGCCTGCATGGCCTGTCCGCGTTTGCGGACGATCTTCAGACCGTCTTCGAACGAGATCGCTCCGGCGAAGGTCAAAGCGGTGTACTCGCCGAGGCTAAGGCCGGCGGCCATTGAGCATTGCTCGACGACATCCGGTTGCTCTGCCTTCAGGATCTCCAGCGCGGCGAAACTGCACACGAAGAGGGCTGGTTGGCTGAAGTCTGTTTTATCGAGTTCGTCCTGCGGACCCTCGAAGCAAAGCTTTGCCAGGTCCAGACCGAGGACTTCGTTCGCTCGTTCAAAGAGTTCTTTGGCGACCGAGTGGTTTTCGACGATGGTCTTTGCCATGCCGACGTGCTGAGCACCCTGGCCAGGAAAAATAAATGCAGTTGTCATTGTTTTCTCCAATTGTCCGGCGCGGGATGCTCCGGAAGTTCGCACTGACCTTCAAATGTTTCGGTTGCCAGTCGAAGAGTACTTGAAGAATCGTCGTCACCGTCCGTGGGGAGACAATTCGAGGATCGCTGTCTGATCCGGCAGCAATTGCTTGATCCGCCGGTCGCGGTCAGCCGATCTCTGCGGCGACCATTTTTTCGGACAGGTCAGCCGTGATCTGCCCGTTAATATCGCGGTTCATTAGCTTGGTTGACGACTTGATCGCGTTCTGTATCGCTCGAGCGTCGCTCGAACCATGACAGATGACGCACGCTCCGTCGATTCCCAGCAGCGGAGCACCGCCTTGCTCGCTGTACTGATACTGCCGCTCGATTTGCTGGAAAGCTCGCTTCGCAACGTCGCGTTCTTCGTCCAGAGCGCCGACGACGGCCGGCGTGATCGCTTTGAACAGAAAGTCGGCCATGCCTTCGCTGACCTTCAGCACGACATTGCCGACAAAGCCTTCGCAGATAAGAACGTCCGCCTGGCCTTGATAAAGGCCTCGGCCTTCGACGTTTCCAACATAGCGACTCTGCAGTCGGCTTTTCGAAAGCAGTGTGTGAGTGTCTTTGTAAAGTTCGTTGCCCTTGCCTTCTTCGCTGCCAATGTTCATCAGTCCGACGCTGGGATTGGCGATACCAAGGATCTCCTTGGCATAAATTATCCCCATGACGCCGTATTGATAAAGATGTTCCGGGCGAGCTGCAGGGTTCGCTCCTACGTCGAGTAGAATCGAGCGACCCTTGAGTGTTGGCAGTGTGACGGCGATGCCAGGTCGCTTCACACCTTTCAGAAACAGGCGAGTGCGAAGACCCGAGGCAACTACGGCGCCGGTGTTACCTGCGCTCACTAATGCGTCGACCGAGCGAGCGGCCATCATTTTCCAGCAGACAGCGATCGACGAGTTCGGTTTTGATCTCAGCGTCTCAGCCGGCTTTTCGTGCATTTCGACAAAGCCGTCGGACTGTTCCAGCGTCAGACGATTGTCGGAAAAATGTTCCTCAGCAACGTGCTGCTCCAGCAGGGGCACGTCGCCGACAAGAACAACCTCGATGTCGGGGAGTTCCTGCAGAGCGGCGATGGCTCCCTTCACATTCGGTGCGGGGCCATTGTCGCCCCCCATCGCATCCAGAGCGATCCGCATCAGATGTTATTCCCCGACGTCCACAAGCGGACGTCCCATGTAATGGCCACATTGCGGGCACACGACATGAGTCGGCATGCGATTGCCGCAGTTCTGGCATTTGCCGAGTTGCGGAGCCTTCAGATTCCACTGTGCCTTGCGGCTGCGAGTGCGTGATTTGGAGATTTTTCTCTTGGGAACGGCCATGATTAACTCGAAGTATCTGCGGGGTGAGAGTCTCTCGTCGAGAGAACCGGGCCTGCAGCCCGTTGCCAGCTCGACGATCAAACGACTCGGAAACTGTCGTAAACCAGCACTGCTGGCGTAGTTACGGCATTCCTGCGCGTACAGAGATTCTATACACTGAAAAGCGGAGAGTGGATCGTACGAAAACCGCCCGAACACCGTCAACCAACGCTGAATAATGACCGTCTTTGCTCGTGGAAAGCGGCTCAGCCGATACGAACGGCCCGCGTAACCTGCCACTTCGTATTGATCCGCTGCCAGTTAATGGACGCTCGGTCGGAAGGTGGTATGCTGAGAAAGTAGCCTTCCTAACCGGTGCAATCTATCGGCTTTGCCAGTTTCCCCCGGCAGAGCGAAGACGCTCCGACGTTCACCTTCTGAATTCTGACCTCTGCTTTTAGTGATCGCCAGCCATGCCTCAGGAACGCCTTCAGGGAATTTTCACTCCAAACCTCGTCCCGATTGACTCAGCCGGAGAAATCAACGAGCCCGAACTTCGGCGTTACGTTGACTGGCTGATCGACCGCGGCGTGCACGGTCTTTACCCGAACGGCTCGACCGGCGAATTCACTCGCTTCACCGTCGAAGAGCGTCGCCGAATCATCGAGATCGTCTGCGACCAGAACCGTGGCCGAGTGCCCGTTCTGGCCGGAGCCGCCGAAGCCAACGTCAAAGAGACAATTAAGGCGTGCGAGTATTACCACGAGCTAGGCGTGCGGGCCGTCGCAATCGTCGCCCCCTTCTACTACAAGCTGAGTCCGGATTCGGTTTACGCATACTTCCGGGAGATCGGCCGAAACACTCCGGTCGACGTCACTCTATATAATATCCCGATGTTTGCATCGCCGATCGACCTGCCGACTGTCCAGCGACTTTCGGAAGAGTGTGAAAAGATCGTCGCCATCAAAGATTCGTCCGGCGAAATCCCGCACATGATCCGCATGATCCAGGCTGTGCGGCCGAACCGCCCGGAGTTCTCATTCCTGACCGGTTGGGACGCGGCTCTAATGCCGATGATTCTTGTCGGCTGCGACGGAGGAACAAATGCCAGTTCGGGCGTCGTCCCGGAACTCACGCGAAAACTCTACGACCTGACCGTCTCTGGTCAGATCGACGACGCGCGTCAGATTCAGTACGACCTCGTCCAACTGTTCGACACGATGCTTTACCAGGCCGAATTCCCCAACGGGTTCCGCGCGGCGGTCGAGCTTCGCGGATTCAATATGGGACCTGGACGGCAGCCTCAGTCTGACAACCAGGTAACAGATCTTGAACTTCTCAGCCGAAGCCTGCAGTGCATGCTGGCGGGACAAGGCTTTAGCGACGAACCTGTGGGAGGTTGCCGAGCAGGTGACGCTCTTACTGACGGTGGTCTCAACTCGCAGGAAATTGGAAAGATCGTCCAGTCGGTCATGACCGAATTGAAAAACCGCGGCATGGCTTAAGAGCGTTCCATACTGTGTCGGCAGACTCGACGTGCGCGTGGGCAACCGCACGCTGAACAGGCAGTAACACTGGTGGGCGATGCCCATCCTGACTTTTGAGTTAAGCGTTCGATCGCGAAACAGGCAAAGCATCAACTATGAGCACTAACGGACCGAACATCGACTCGAATCAGCCTCAGATAATCGTGAACGTCCCGCCGCAGGGGGGCGGATTCTTTAAGGCGTGGTTCACGAGGCTACTATTCTCGTTTCTGCTGCTTTCTGTGTTTATTAACTTCGCACTGATTTCGTCCAACGCGGACGTCGACACAGGAACACTGGAAAAGTTTGTCTCAGGAGACGAAGCGGCCACGGACCGAATCGTGATCATCGAGGCTAACGGAACGATCATGCCTCCGTTCACCGAGCGGATCATCGGGATGGTTGAAGAGGCTCGCGACGACGACAACGTCAAAGGAGTCGTTCTGGTTGTTGACAGTCCCGGCGGACTGGTCGCGGACAGCCATCAGATTTATCACCGACTGAAACAGCTCAGTGCAGAGAAACCTGTTTACGTCGCCATGAAAAGAATCGCAGCATCCGGTGGCGTTTATATCGCGATGGGAGCTGGCGAGAACGGAAAGATCTTTGCCGAACCTACGACCTGGACGGGCTCCATCGGCGTGATCATTCCGCGTTACGACCTGTCAGCGATGGCGGAGAAGTTCGGAGTGAAGTCAGACTCGCTTACGACGGGCCCTTTCAAAGATTCTCTCAATATGCTCAAGCCTCTGTCAGAGGCTGATCGAGAATTGTGGGGAGCGATCATGGATGACTCGTTCGATCGCTTCGTGGAGATCGTCGCCGAAGGCCGCAAAGGTCTCGACGAGGAAACTGTTCGCACAAAGCTGGCAACCGGTCAGGTCTTCACAGCGAATCAGGCATTGGAGAACGGCCTGATCGACGAAATCGCATTCGACGATGAAGTCGTCGACAAACTGCAGGAAGACCTCGGCCTGAGCAAGGTCCGCGTCGTCAAGTACACCTTCACGCCAACCGTCCTGGACATTCTGCTGGGCAATGTCGAAGCCCGCGATCCAGAAGTCTTCTGGCAGAAGGCCATGGAATCGACCGTCCCGCGAGCCATGTACTACTGCTCCTGGCTGCCGTCGCTGTAAGGCGAGCTTTTCGCTGCAAAATTTCAGGCCGAGGCACCGGTCGCTTTCTAACGGATCGAAGCTTGCTTACGCTTTAGGTGCCGTTCTTATAGTCCCGCCATCCGCCTCGATAGCCGAGCTCGCCCCATGTTCCTTGCCGCCGCTCCCGCTGGAAATAATCTTCTCGGAATGCACTGGCTCGACTGGGCCGTCCTTGCTGCCTACTTCATCCTGATCGTGGCGATTGGGTGGTGGTCGCTGAAGAAGGTTAAGGACATGTCCGACTTCTTTATGGGCGGCCGCCGCTTCGGCAAAGTCTTCATGATGTTCTTTGCATTTGGAGCAGGGACAAGCTCGGAGCAGGCGATCAGCGTCGTTGCTGGAACCTGGCGAGTCGGTCTGGCGGGCATCTGGTGGCAGTTTCTCTGGCTGTGGGCGACTCCGTTTTACTGGATTGTCGCGCCGGTCATGCGTCGAATGCGAGCTTTGACGACCGCCGATTTTTTCGAGCATCGCTACAACACAGGCACGGCCACGCTGTACACGATCTACGGAATCATCATGGCGATTGTCTTCATCGCTGCTGGGTTATTTTCAAGTGGCAAGATGGTCAATGCACTGACCGGTGGAGAACTTGATCGAGTTGCCACGGTGTGGAACGTGCAGGTTCCGGTACGTGCTGAGAATCCCGACACGCAGGAAATGGAGTGGACCACTCGACGAATCGTTGGCTACGAATATGCCATCCTTGCCATGACCGTCCTGTTTGTTACCTACGGCATGGCAGGTGGGTTGGGAGCGGCGATCATCACGGACTTCATTCAGGGCGTGCTCACCATCGCGTTCTCGTTCCTCTTGTTACCGTTTGTGTTTCAGAAGATCGGAGGGTTCGGCCATCTACACGACTATGGAGAAGTTAAGGCCGGGATGTTCAATATGGTCGCCAGCGCTGACATTGCAGCTCAGCTTGGTAAAGAGCAGATCTCTATATTCTTTGTGGTCATGCTTTCTCTGACTGCACTCACTGGGATTGTCGTACAGCCTCACATTATGGGAGTCTGCGGTGCCGGCAAGACAGAATTTGAAGGACGTTTTGGATTCACCGTTGGTAATTTTCTCAAACGATTCTGCACGATCGCATGGACATTTACAGGACTGGCCTGCATCGTCTGGTATCTCACCCCGGACCTTAGCCCGCTACCCCCAGAAGAGCTCGCTCGACTGACTCCTGGCAACGCTTTGTTCGATGTGGACTTCAGTCGGGAATTCTCCGATGACCTGTTCGGTCGAGCCGCTTATGAAATTCTTCCGACAATCGCACCGGGGCTAGTAGGACTGTTACTGGCTTCCCTCCTGGCTGCTGTTATGAGTACCAGTGACGCCCAGATGATTGTCGGTAGCGGACTGTTTACCGAAAATATTTACCGCCGGTTCATCCGAAAAAATGCATCGGATCGTCACTACCTGTGGGCCGGTCGGTTGGCCGGTCTGGGTATTGTGTTCGCTGCCATCGTCCTGCAGACAGGGTTCGAGGACGTGATTCATGCTCTCAAAATTATTATCCAGACACCGGCAGCTATCGGTATCAGCTTCTGGTTCGGCATCGTCTGGAGACGCTGGAATGCCGTGTCCGTCTGGGCGTCAACGCTCTCCGCAGTAGCAGCCTGGTGGTTTGTCGCGAACCATGCGGACTGGCTGTTTAATGCGGGGCTTCCAGAGTCAATGTTCCTGTTTAAGGAAGTGGTTTCCGAAGGGGGAATCGCCACCCAGGAGTTGACTGGCATGGGCAGTGCGTGGGTCAACCTTGCGTACATTGGCACTGGCGTCGTCGTGGGATTGCTTGCCAGCCTGTTAACCTCGCGGCAGTCCAAAGGACAACTCGACCGGTTCTTCTCGCTCATTCACACTCCTGTGACACCCGGCGAAGAAGTGTCATCGCCCTGCACGCTGCCTGAAAACCCTGCACTACAGAATCCAACGATGTTTGCCCATCCTGACATTGAGCTTCCAAAGCCCACACTGGTTGGACTTGGCGGCTTTGCTGTTGCATGGGGATGTGTCGGGTTCATTATCTGGCTCACATCGTATCTTGCGAAAACGCTCTAATCGTCGCGTTTCACGCACTTTTGACGGGGCAAAAATGCTTTTACTGAAACATCTTCCGGCATTGCGAGTTGCTTGACTTACGGGATTGGGAACCCCATTATCAGCGAAATTGTCCAGACCCCATAACTTTAAAAGAAGTAGGGTTTCTGCATAATCACTGTCTGCGGGCCGCGGGAAAACAACAGCTCTCCAGAGCCGTGTTTTGGCGATAGGTTGCCAGAATTATGCTGATGAGAATCGTTCCTGTCGCACCGTTCTTATTGTCACTGTTCGAACTTAACTGGAAATGCAACATGTCAGCAGGTCATCGCCGGTTGGACATTGAGGAATCTGGTGACGTCACGATTGCCAAATTCGTTGACAAGAAGATTCTCGACGAAGGCAACATTCAGATCATCGGAAACCAGCTTTTCAGCCTGGTCGAAGATGACGGCCGTTCGAAGATCATTCTCGACTTCTCCAACGTTGAGTATCTGTCTAGCGCCGCTCTCGGCAAACTGATCACGATGGACAAGAAAGTCAAAGCCGCAAAGGGCAAGCTTCGGCTCTGCACCGTCCGGCCAGACATTTACGAAGTCTTCGCAATTACGAAGCTCAATAAGCTCTTCGATATGCGTGATAACCTGGAACAGGCTCTCGAAGGCATGTAACGGATGGCGACTCTGTCGCGTCCAGTTTGGTCGGGCCAGAAGCGTTGTCCTGCAAGGCAGAATCACTGAGCTATGTCCAGCATCGAAGAGTTTGACGTCACGATCCCCAGTGCCACGGCCAAAGGTCGTGAAATCCAGGAACAGATCGTAGGCGGAATGGAATCACGGGGTTATGCACCTCGCGATGTCTTCGGTGTACGCCTTGCTCTTGAGGAAGCGTTGGTTAACGCTATCAAACACGGCAATAAGATGGACCCGGATAAGGTCGTGAACGTCAAATGGGAGATCGACGAAGAGCACGTCCGAGTTGTCATCGAAGACCAGGGTGAAGGTTTTCCAATCGATGACGTTCCTGATCCTACGGACGATGAGAATCTTGACAAACCAGGTGGACGAGGCATTATGTTAATGCGATCGTTCATGAGCGTTGTCGAGTACAACGAAAGCGGAAACCGCCTCACTCTGGAGAAGCGGACAGACGACGAAGATGACGACGAAGATGACGACTAGGCTGCCAAAGTAGCCTCAAGTGAGAAAGTGTCATTTTCACTAGCTTTCACTCATCATAAGCGATAGGTGAGTCCGAAAATCCTTGATGCAGATGCGACGGTCTTTTATCTTCCGTCGCCAATCGATCCCCGATAGCTCAATTGGTAGAGCGAGCGGCTGTTAACCGCTAGGTTGTAGGTTCGAGTCCTACTCGGGGAGCTTTGCTGTATCGCACAGCTCCGCATGCCGAAGCATTGCTTCGTGTAACCCCTGATTCTGTCAGGGGTTTCTTCGTATCTATGCGACTTGTTGCGGCAGGTTGCTGAGCCGGGAAATGCGCCGCCTGTACGCCGCTTTTGGTATCGACTGCGCCGGATTCTGCGCCGCTTTTAACCGCTCGGCTGAAATGGGCGTCGGTAACTTGAAGGTAGTGCTTGTTGGCCACGGCTTCCGTGTTGCCCAACCATGCAGCCGCTACGTGGACC
>CALGTK010000284.1 GCA_937904325.1 uncultured Planctomyces sp. | reverse complement strand
TTCGAAATAGTTTTCTGGTTTGAAAAACTGCATCAACGCTCGTTGCAGTTTGCGATCACGCAGATGTTTAGCGATGTGTACTGGCTTCTTAGTAAACGGGTCGACGCCGGTGTAGTACATGGCCGTCGCAACGTCGAACGGCGCAGGGATGAAGTCCTGCACCTGGTCTGGCTTGTAGCCATTTCTCTTCAGAAATACTGCCAGATCAATCATCGCGTGCAGATCGCTACCCGGGTGGCTCGCAATGAAGTACGGAATAATGAATTGTTTTTTACCAGCCTTTTCGGACTCTTCCATAAAGACTTCTGAGAACTTCTCGAAGTCATCGGTCGCGGGCTTTCGCATTAGCCCCAGAACTCCCGCGTCTGTATGTTCCGGAGCAACCTTCAGGTGCCCGCCGACGTGGTGCTGAACGAGATCACGCATGTACTCGGGTGAACGCCGCGCGAGGTCCATTCGAATTCCGCTCGCCACAAATACTTTTCGGACACCCGGGGTTTCACGAACATCCTTCATCAGCTCAACAAGTGGCCCGTGATCCGTGCCGAGCAGCTTGCAGATTGTTGGATGAACGCACGACTGTCGCCGACAGACCGCTTCGACCTCCGGCTTTGAACATTTCATTTCGTACATATTCGCCGTCGGACCGCCGATGTCACTGATGACGCCCTTAAAGTCAGACTCCTTTGTCATCTTCTGGACTTCCTTCAGCACCGAATCCTTACTCCGCGACTGAATTGTTCGTCCCTGGTGAGTCGTAATCGAGCAGAAGGTGCAACCACCAAAGCAGCCGCGCATGATCGTGACCGAATCCTTAATCATCTCGTTAGCCGGAATACTCTCGGTATAGCTCGGGTGCGCTCGCCGGGTGAACGGCAGATCGTAAATCGCGTCCATGGCAGCCTGCGAAATCGGAATCGCTGGCGGGTTCGCAATTACAGCCTGTCGATCATGCCATTGAATGAGCCGACGAGCGTTCCACGGATTCGTCTCGTTATGAATCATTCTGGTCGCTTCAGCGAATGCCAGCTTGTCGGTCGAAACCTCTTCGAAGCTGGGTAGCTCAAGGCAGTCTTCCGGCGGCGTTTCCGAAGCTCCCAACGAATACGCGACTCCTCGCATGTCGCGAAGACTTTTGACGTCCTGCCCTGAATCCAGACGACGGGCGACCTCGACAACTGCCTCTTCACCCATTCCAAACACTACTGCGTCGGCTTTCGAATCCAGCAGGATCGAACGTTTAACCTTGTCGCTCCAGTAGTCATAGTGGGCGAGTCTCCGCAGCGAGGCTTCAACGCTGCCGGCAATCACCGGAACACCTTTGTAAGCTTGCCGTGCACGCTGGCAGTAACTCAGCGTCGCGCGGTCGGGACGCAGACCGATTCGACCACCCGGCGAGTACGCGTCCGCATTGCGTACCTTCCGGTTTGCGGTGTAGTGGTTGATCATCGAGTCCATGTTTCCCGCGCTGATCGCAAAGAACAGTCTCGGACGCCCGAAGCGTTTCCAGTCGTCACAGGTCTGCCAGTCCGGCTGACTGATGATCCCGACTCGAAACCCGGCAGCTTCCAGCACGCGACCAAGGATCGCCGTGGCGAAACTTGGATGGTCGATGTAGGCGTCGCCCGTCACGAACACGACGTCCAACTCATCCCAGCCTCGATCACGAGCTTCATCCATCGACATAGGCAGTGGTCGAGCGTCGAAATGACTTCGACCATCACGAAGTGTGGCGACAAGCTCGTCACCGCCAAAGTGGGATTCTGGAAAGACTGGTAGCTCAAGCATCAGAAATGTCAATCGGTACGGAGATGTTGGCGACTGCAATGTTCAGCGGTAGTTTCAATCATACTAACGATTCGTGGCCCAATTCAGCGCTGGTGATCAACGGCTTCGCGCAGAATCTGCCATCGCTGTAGCATTTACGGTCCCAGACGGGAAAACCGGACTCAAGCAACGTAATTCTCCAGTCCCATTTCTGGTATCCCACACTGCAAATATCCAGACTCATGTCGCAGTCTGGCGGTCAATCGACTGCGAGGATTAAACCACTTCGCTACACTTCACGATCTATTGCCCCTCTTAACGATGCGGCATTTGGACACAACCTGAAAATTTTGCACACTCAGGGACGAATTCAATGCAGGAATGGAAAGAATTTCAGGAGACAGGAGTCGCTGCGGCGAGAAAAGCTGGCCAAGTCCTTCAGGAGTGGTCAAAGAAATTTACGATTAGCGAGAAGAGCCGCAAAAACCTGGTGACCGAGGCTGACGTGAACGCCCAGGACGCCATCTTCCGCATCATTCATGACAAATATCCCGATCACAGTTTTCTCGGCGAGGAAGACCTTGCGGTCGAGAATGCAGATTCCGACTTCCGCTGGATCATCGACCCGCTCGACGGTACGACCAACTACGTCCACCAGTTCCCCTACTACTGCGTGTCTATCGCGTTGGAGCATCAGGGTGAACTAACCGTCGGAGTCATCTTTGACCCGACTCGTGATGAACTCTTTACGGCAGTCCGTGGTGAGGGGGCCTCGTTAAACGGCGTACCAATTCAAACATCAGATGCAGATCAACTCTATAACGCCATGTGTGTTGCCAGCCTTCCGGTTGGTGGCACCGGCGAGGAGCCCCAGGTTAAACAGTTCCTGAACGTGTTCCCAAAAGCTCGGAGCGTTCAAAGGACCGGATCCGCAGCCTTGAACCTGTCGTACGTCGCGTGCGGCCGACTGGACGCCTACTGGTCAGCAACGCTCAAACCGTGGGACCAGGCAGCGGGAGTGGTCATCGTCCGTGAAGCTGGCGGGCAGGTCACTGCAATCGGCGGTTCAGATTTCGACGTTCAGATACCGGACTTGCTTGCCAGCAACGATGCACCCGTCCACAAAGAATTAATCGAAGCCCTCAAGCTCGACTGACTCCGAGTGCAGACCAGCGTTTGCAGGTCAGTCACATCAACATGACTAAATCGTCGAGCGTCTGCAGCCGTTTATAAATTCTCATCACGTGCTGAGCCGATTCGACTACAGGCGTGAGGGTCACCGAGATATGCCGACCGTTCGGCGTTCCCTTCACCGTATGCGTCGGGGCGTCAGAATCATCCAGTTCCTCAGCGACCGCCGCGACTACTGACGGCAAAAACATCTCCGGGTTTCGGCCGATGGCTTTGAACGTGTACTCGCACGGAAACTCGTGGGTGGTTTCAAGCGACTCAATTAGTGACTCTGCGTTTGGATCAACGGGCACGTCATTCACCGGATAAAGCAACTTTTTATCAAAATCGTAGCTCACGCCGAACCACATCGGTTTCGATGTGTATGGCTCAGGAAAGCTGAGAGATCGGCTGGATCGATCCCAG
>CALGTK010000283.1 GCA_937904325.1 uncultured Planctomyces sp. | reverse complement strand
GCATTCCCGATATCAAAGCTCGCGTGACTGCCGCCAGTGGCAAGGCGGCGCTGGCGATCGGGGTGATCGACATTCCGGTTGATGAACTCGATCCGACGTATCCCGTCTACAAGTCGCAGGCAGAATTCGCACTGGGTAACGTCGGTGCTGCGTGGAATTTGTACGACAAGAATGCCGGATTGCTGGAATCATCCGCCGACGAAAAACTGATCCGCAAGCTGACGCCGGGCTATTGCCTGTGGTTGATGAAACGCAACATCGAAGACCGCGACACCGAGCGGGCCGAGGCCCTGGTCAAGGAACTGATGATCTGGTCGCGTCGCGAAGCCGGGTCGTTCACACCACAACAGGAAGCCGACCTTAAGATTGCATACGCCGATACGGCGTTCCAGAAGGGCAACTATCAGACGGCTCGCGCGTGGTATCGCCGCGTCGCCGATGCCGCTGAACATCAGCAGACCGAACTGCAATACAAGTCAGCGTTACGGTCGGTCATGGTCGATCGCGTATCTCGGAACTTCGGCAGTGCAATTGCCGAACTGGACACTCTGATGCTGATCCGCGATGACAATCTGCGGAAGCAAGTCCACTTCGCGCGGGCCGAGGTCTTCTTCGACCAGGAAAAGTACGCCGACGCCTACAACGAAGTCACTGCCGTACTGAAACGCGAGCCGAACCATGCGGACGGCCTGATCCTGCTGGGGCAGGCTCAGCTCGAAATGCGGAAGCTGGTTGATGCGTCCGAGATCGAACTTGGAGCAACCCGCGATCAGGGTGTCATCGTACCGGGCGAAACGATCAAGATTAACCTCCACGATCCGTCACTGAATGTAGCGGGAGTCGGCGCCGACATCGAAGTCGAGATCTGGGCCGAGTCGGGCGATCGCGAACGCGTAATGCTGCATCAACTGGGCGACGACAAATCGAAGTACCGCGCAGAAGTGCCGACGATGCTCGCCTCGCCACAACCGGGCGACAAAACACTGCAAGTGCTCGGTCGAGACATGATTCGTTACGGATACTCCAAAGAGTTCCGCGCGAAGATGACCGACCTTCCACCCGATTCCAAGGTGGTGATCGGCGTGGCGTCGAACGCGCGGCTTGATATTTCCGCCGGATCGTTCCCGCCGCGCACCGGCGAGCGGCGACTGGATCTTTCCGAACTGGGCGTCTCGACGGCTCAACAGGCACTCGGTACGCGAAACGTGCGCCCCGGTAATCCGATTTACCTGCGGGTGTTCGATCCCGATCAAAGCGTGACCGCCGAGGTGGACGCAGTCGTGGTATCGCTGACCACCAGCAGCGGCGACATCATTTCGCAATTGAGGCTCACCGAAACCGGTACGCATACCGGCGAGTTCGAAGCCGTCGTCCAAACCGGTACAGCACAGGCACTGGCCTACGCATCCGAATCCGCTCCCGGCAGCGACCCGAACATGGTGATCAGCGCAGAAGACTATCCCGGTTGGGCCGGAGCCGTCGGAAGCAAATCCAGCGAACGTATGCTCGGAATTGACCTGAACGACAACGTGCCGCTCGACAAAATGATCGTCCGTTGCAGCGACCCGACGCTCGCGCCAACTCACTTCATCGTGCAGACGTCATTGAACGGCCGGCACTGGACGACGCGTGCCCGCTTCCCCGAAGACACCGCACCGTGGGACGGCCGACCGCAGGTCACTTCGTTCCCCACCTACGGCCGGGCAATTCGCGTCGATCCGCCGAAAGACCGTTCGCTTCCGGACGCATGGTTGGAAGCAATGGAGTTCGGTTCGGCTCGCGCAGCGATTCCTTATGGTGCGACGATCGTCCCGGGACTCGGCGACATGAATCTCCCGCTGGCTTCCGGTGGTCATCCGGGTTATCCGACAATGATTCGCTATCGGGCGTTGTTCTATCAACCCGCCGCCGCGATCCGAACGTTTCAACTCACCGGACTGCCGCTTGCTGACAAGACTCAAACTCTGTTCCTGATCGACGGTCAACCGGCCGACAAAGAGTCCGATGATTCTCTGACGATCGCACGGGAACTGCGCCCCGGCCTGCATGAGATTCAGATCTGGCGAAATGAATCACGAGCTGAACTGTTGAAACGCAAACCTCAACTGCTTTGCGATGTTCCGGACAAAGATGATCTGCAGCCATGCCAGGAAAGCATGTTCGATCCGAAAGCGTTCCCCGCCGCCTTGAGTCAAACGATCGTCACTCCAGCGACGATCGCAACCGCTACAGACGAAGAACCGGGCGGTGCAACAAACTTTAACATCACCTTCGGGTCCAGCACGCAGGCCCGGATCGTTCGACTGGTCATCGCCGACCACCAAGGCGCGGCACCGGCCATTCACAAGATCACGCTCACCGATCGCAATGGCAAACAGCGTCTGCCGGTCGAAACCGACTACCAGCAACTCCGCAATAACCAGCAACTGGAAGTCATCCCCGGTGACCAGATATCCGTCCGCTACGAAGACACCAGCGTAATCGCCAAAGCCGGCAGCAGCGGCCGAACAACCGCCCGCTACGAAGGCCGGCTCGGCGTCGCCTTCAACACGGCCACGATCAGCGCGTCATTCCTCAACTACGAGCTCAACAGCGAAGGCGAACGGCAACTGGTCCTCGAAGACATCCGTCGCTTCAAAATGGACGACGCCGTCGCGATCGTCATCACCGATCCCGACATGGACGTCAGCCCCGACCGCGACCAGATCGAGTTCACCATCACTGCCGTGGGGCAAGCATCCAGCTTGCCATCGTTTAAAGGCCAGCCGCAGGCGACTGCATCAGACTCACAACCTGGAAACTTACGCCACGTCATCGCCCTCGAAACCGAACCTCATTCCGGCATCTTCCTCGGCCGAGTCTTCCCCGTCGAAACAACTCCGTCACGCGATTCCGAGATCCAGGTCGCCGCAGGCGGTACGCTGACAGCAACGTACCGCGACACGGAAAACCTCGACCCCGGCATCCCTACCGACCGCACCGCGACTATCGAACACGCCCGCTACACCACTCCATCACTCGCCGTTTACAACGTGACGACTGATGAACTCCCGCCGGTCGAAGCCAACGACGAAGATGAAAAAGACAAAGACGAGAACGGCCCCGAAATAATTCTTCCACGTCGCGCGTTGAATTACACCCACATGGACCACGCGGCGATCAAGTCAAAGACTCCGCAGGCTGTTATCGGAACCAGCCTGCGTTTTGACGTCATTGCCCCGCATCTGGCATTTGCGGGAAGCAGCACAATCACCGCCTACGTCCAGACCGATCGCGGTCGCAAAGCAGCCGGAGGAAATTCCAGTTCATCCTTCGACGTACGCGTCCCCGGCACGCTGCAGCTCGCAGGTTGGGTCTCCGGCCCGACCAGCAGAACTGTCGGAGAAAAATCCCTACTTGCGGCCGGCTACATACCCGGCACTCCCGCCAAGGCACCAACCAACACGCCCCCCCTGAGCGAAGGCCGCTTCTCCTTCAACGTTCCGCTGATCCTCGACGACCTGCCATCCCGCAGCTACGCAACTTCAGCCGCCGACTCGCTGCCATCATCGCAAATCCCCGACGGCCTCGCCGTCCGCGCCGGCGACAAAATTCACATCGGATACGCCTACAAAGATCAGCAAGGTGAATCGCAGTGGCACACCACCACCGTGACGCTGACCAGCGACGCGTTCCTGGCCGTCATGAACGGCCGCTACCGCCGCGAAATCACGCAGGCGTTTGTCGGTGAAAAGATCTACATCCGCCTGATCGCGCCGAGCCTCGACCAGAGCGCCGACCGCGACGTCACCACCGTCAACCTGAAAGCCGCCACCGGAGCGACGACCGCTTTCCAGTTGCGCGAGACAACAGCACACTCCGGTCACTTCAAAGGCTCGTTCTCACTCGGTTACGCATCCGATCCGCCCGGCGACCAACTGCCATCCGTCGAACTTCACGGCTTTCCCGTGAAGTACGGCGATCAGGTCGAAGTCGTGTATTCGTCGATCAGCACTCGCAGCGTCGCGGTCAACAAAGGCGCAGACGGCGCAGTCGAACCGTTCAGCAAACGCTACGGCGAAGACGGCGTGGCTATCAAAACCACCTTCACGCTCGCCGAGTGTTTCTTTGAACTCGCCAAGCATCACCGCAAGATGGATCAGGAGAGCCTCGCCCGTCGCGAAATGAGCCACGCTCAGAAGCTGCTGGCCGAATCCATCGCCTCGCATCAGGACGACGAACTCAAAGCCCACGCCGAATACCTGCTCGGCAACCTTGCGCAGGAATACGCCGATCTGTCTAAGAACAAAGCGTCCAAACAACTCATGTATCAGGACGCACTCGCTCGGTTCTCGAAGATTCCGCTCGACTACCCCGACACGGAATTCGCTCCACAGGCACAGTTTAAGAAGGCACTGGTCTACGAAAAGATGGACGAACTGGACATCGCCGTCGAGGAATACGTAAAGCTCGCCTACAAATATCCAGACCACGAACTGATTCCGTCAGTGATGTCACGCCTTGGTTCCTACTTCCAGAAACAGGGGCTCGGCTACAAAAACAAAGCTGATACTCTGGAGAAGAAGGAAGACGACGTCGATGCGGCGGGCGAAGCAATCCGTTTCCGCGAACTGGCCACAAATGAGTACCTGAATGCGGCTACCGTCTTTGGAAAACTGCAAAGTCGCTTTCCCGACGACCCGCTCGCCGGGCTGGCCGGATTGCGGTCGGCTCAGAACTACATGCGAGCTGGCGATTACCAGACCGCGATCGAAGCCTTCGAAGTCGTAGTCGACAACGAAACTTACGATGGCCGCGACATCCGCTCGCAGGCGATGTACTGGAAGGGACTCAGCCACGAACGAATCGCCGCAGTAAGCCGCCGAAGCGAAGATTTTTCAACGGCCTACCAGACGTACCGTCGAATCACATTCGATTTCCCAGACAGCACGTGGGCGAAATTCGCTCGCGGCCGACTGGCCGATCCGGCATTCGCGAGAATCATTGAGATGGAGAACGAAGCCCGTGAACAGTTGCTCGACGCGCTTCGAAAACCGAGATAAACCAACACCTGGAAAGTCCAACAGGAAGTAGAAATCGACGAACGCCACAAAGTAGCGACAGCGGGTAACTGCGGGCGCTGTCAATCACGCAGAGATCAATTGACACGCCGGAACTTTGGCCCTGACGAGAACAACATTGTTAAACAAACTGGTACGAGCAATCCTGAATGCGGAAACCAACGGAGCCGAGCCTCGGCTGTCTATACGCACCAATACGCGCATCGACGCTGGACGCTGGTGGCGTCGTACTCCGCTGTGGATTTGTATAACGGACGGCGATGTCTTCGTCCTCGCGGCAGCCCGTCGACAATACGTCCAGCGAACCCCGATCAACGAGTGTCAGGGCAGCCACTACTGCCACACAACAGGAGACCTGGTCATCCAGGCGGACGAAGATCTGCAATTCAGTCGTTTAGCCATGTCACCCACTGATTCCTTATGCGTCCTGAACGCAATCAGGAACACTAAAACACTAAATTAAAACCACACCGGTATAACTTTCAGAGAGTTAAGAACAAAAATGCTGGAACATATTCTCAACGGAGGCCCGTTAATGCTGCCGCTGATGGCGTGCAGTCTTGTCAGTCTCGCCGTCGTCTACGACCGCTGGATGGCCTTTCGGGCGAATCGACAGATCGATACGCGGGCGCTTCGGTCTAAGGTCATGTCCTGCCTGCGACATGAAGACATGGCCGGATCCATTTCTGAGTGTGAATCCGCTCGCGGACCGATTGCGTCGGTCCTGCTGGCCGGTCTGCGTGCGCACAAACAGCTCAAAAATAAGGGAGAGAGCACGGAGACCATGCGAATGGTCGTTGCACAGGTAATGGAAGACTATGGCGCTCAGGCGATGGGCGTTGTTAATAAGCGGCTGGACGTACTGACCACAGTCGGAACCGCCGCGCCGCTGCTCGGAATGACCGGAACGGTGACCGGAATGATCGCATCGTTCTCCGGTCTCGCGGACGCCGGCAGCGTGTCCGGCAGTGGTGGGGCTGTCGCCGCCGGCATCGCCGAAGCGCTTGTTACAACAGCCGTCGGTCTCATTATTGCTTTGTTTGCCGTAATTCCACAGAGCATATTCAACAGATGGAGTGACGAGATCGAACTGGAAATCGAGGAATCAACAACAGATCTGGTCGAGTTCATTCTGACGCAGAATTAAAAAGCTGACACTGATGTTCAAACGTCGTAAACAAAAAGAGAAGAAGCATCACACGGGAGAAATCCCGACAGGATCTTTCTCGGACATTGCGTTTCTCCTGATCATCTATTTCCTTGTGGCAACGACGCTCGTCAAAGTCCAAAGTGTGACAGCCGACCTGCCCACCGGAGAGAAACAAGCGGATGCTCAGGTCGACAAGACTCCGGTTGTTAATCTTCGAGGTACGGAGATCTTCTTCAGTGATAAAAAGGTCTCGGTTGAGAATTTCAATGCCCGTCTGGCCGCGTTAAAGCTGGCTGAGCAACCGCCCGAGAATCGAGTGATTATGCTCGAGTCAACAAAGGACACGCCTTACGAGGTGTATTTTCAGGCTCTGGCGGCAATCAGTTCGAACCATGGCGTTGTGGCGATCGTGGAGGAAGAAGAATGAAACGATCGCGAAGTAAGAAGCGGCGGAAGGTCCAGGTTCCGGTGGCCAGCATGGGAGATATCGCATTCCTGCTGATCATCTTCTTCCTGCTGCTCAGTGAATTTGCCAAAGACAAAGATCTCCCGATTGCACTGCCGGAGTCCGAACAGGTCGAAAAGACAGAGGCTGTCGTGGTGGCGCGTGTGGCTATTGATTCGTCCGGAGACATCTACTTCGACGGTGATCGCGTCGATAACGCGAAAGACGTCGAGTGGGGAATACGGGCCCTGCTGACAAGAACTGTCTCAGACAATCAGCGACATGTGCAGTTTAAGTGCGATGCTCGATTGCCCAGAGAGACATTTGAGCCCGTGCTGAAGGCGATTGCTGAAGCAGGTGGGATCATCGAAGCCGTTGGAGAGAAACCATGAACCGTGCAAGCAAGACTCACGAGTCGCGTGATTGCCGATTAGATTTGAGAGGATGAAATAATGTCAGACGAACAGACCAGTGCGACTGCGACTCCAGTTTACTCCGACGAAGTTACTCCCGATTCGATGATGAATGATTTTCGCGGTCGCCCCGTTGTTGGAATTCTTAGTTTCACGGTGATCGTTCACGTGGTTCTCATAAGTGTTTTCAGCTTCGGCTACATGAAGAACGAACTATTCGGTGAAGACACGTCATCGATGTCGGAGGATGCACGGCTCAAGGTCGCCGTGCAGGAAGCGACGACATCTCTGCGTGAAATCGCGGAACGGCATGGCCTCAGCCCTCAGGACCTCACCACTCAGTTCGCAGGTCGCGATGCTCGACCAGTAACCAGCCCGCCGGCGATAGAGCCTTCGGAATCGGAAACGCCTGGCGGGGCTGCCTCGCCAGATGCGCCTCAATCCGCAATTGAAAAAGAATTGAACACAAAAGGCAGCGGGCCAATCTTGCCCGACCTGCCCCCGGATTTACCAACTGAAGAGGATGACCTGTTTTAAAGCTGTTAAGCGAGTGTCGGCGGCAGCACGTATCCGTGGGTGTAAGCCCATGGAATCAGAGGCGTCGCCAGAAAAGTAACCGCGAACTGACCACCAGAGGCAGAACTTTCCAGCGTGATGACCGAACCCAATTCGACACAACCGATCGCTGAAGGGATTGACGAGATCCCGACACGAGCGTCTGCTCACAAGGCGTTGGTGGTCAGTGTGGCGACGGGCATGCTGGTGGGTCCCGGGGTCCTGATCTGGAAATCGGGTCCGCCGGCATTAACAGCGTTCCTGGAACGGAATGCCAACGCGGCCATTCTGCTGCAGGACAATGGCCTGACTTCAGTGCTATTGCTGTGGTGTTCAGTATTTGCAATCGTCGGCGCTGCGTGCGGCGTTTGTGGAATTCTGAGCCTCATTCGAATCAGACCGACGTACCATCTTCTGCGCGTCGCTCTGATGCTCGTCTACCCGGCTGTGGGCGGGTTCGTCGTTGTTGTGTGGATGGCCATCTCAGCACTGCTGCATGGGGAAATTGAGATCGACGAAGCGGCGCAGGACCGGGCGACGGCGATCATTTTGTGGTGGAAGCTGTGCTGGCCATCTCTGGCGATCGGTATCTATACCGGCTGGCTGCATGCATTGCTGCGAAAGCGGTCAGTGTATGCCGCGTTCTCCGGCAAGGCCGGGCCGCCGATGACGGGTGATTGGATTCTGGAAAACTGGCGGACGCATGGCCGTGATCCTCGCGCGCGACGCAGTTTCTACTCCAGCTTCATCACGCACATAATGGTTCTGATCGTGATTCCCTTTCTCTTGCAGATCGGTGGATGCGTCGAGCCGTACCGTGTCCCCAAGGGCAGTGGAAATCCAGTTGTCGCAATGATCAAAGTCGTCAAGCCGAAGAAAAAGAAAAAGAAGACACTTACCCTTCGGCCCAATTCAGCGATTCTGTTCGACATTCCCGACCTCGACGACACCGAGGTTGACCGCATGATGGAAGAGCAGACACAGAACACCTACCAGGCCAGTGTTAACGCCAAGGCCGGAAAGATGGGAAAGGGCGGCGGCACGAAAGGCGGATGGCCTGAAGGAATGGATGACTACAAAGTTCGTTTCATTCGGCTCGACCACGGTGGCGCGGGGTGGGATGACGGGATGAACCACACCGCAGCCGATGTCAATTTCCTGCGAGGGTTTGCCCAGGCCACCGGTTTTGGCAAGACCGCTTCGAAGGGTGAAAGCCACTCGATCGCGCAGCTCGCAAGGTATCCGGACGACGGATTTCCACCCTTTGTGTTTCTCACAGGCAATCGCAGTATAGGGCGGGTATCGTCAAGCGATCTGAAGATTTTGCGTGATTACTGTCTCAACGGTGGGCTGTTGATTGTAGATGCCGGCAGTCCTGAGTTCGATCGATCGTTCAAGCAATTCATTCGGCAGGTGTTCCCTGACAAGCAGCTTCTGGACATCGCGGATGACGACATGCTGTATCAACTGCCGTACGGATTCCCAAACGGAGCACCGGCATTCTGGCATCACGGCGGCCGGCGGGCGTTGGGATTGAAGCACGAGGGGCGATGGATCACGTTTTATCACCCCGGAGACATGAACGATGCGTGGAAGTCACCGGGATACAGTGATGTGACTCCCGAGATGCGAGACGCAGCGATGCACCTTGGTGTGAATCTTGTTTATTACGCGTTTAACCAGTGGAACGACGCGGTGGCAAAGAAACGGAAGTAATGAACTGGGAACTTTTCAGTCCAATTGGATACGCAAGCATTGCCGTATGGCTATGCATGCCGCTGCTATGGTTCATCCACATGTTTCGACGGCCTCGGGGCCGGTTGTGTCATGTGGCACTCGTGCTCGGTGTCGCGGCCTATGTGTTGGCAAGGATCAATTCAGAGACTTACATCAACCAGATTCAGGTAGATCGGAGTCAGGAGATTCAGGAGCAGCTCGATCGACAGGAAGTTGCCCGGCAGGCGGCCACGCAGGCGCGGGAAAACGAGGTGGCTCAGATTCGGTTTGCTGAAGATGGCACAGACGACTTTCTCGATCAGGGCGGCATGGATGCGGCAGATATCGAGTACCTCGATAGCTTCAACGCGGAACAGACA
>CALGTK010000282.1 GCA_937904325.1 uncultured Planctomyces sp. | reverse complement strand
ATTGCATGCTAATGTTAAGTGTTGCACGTGAGAAGAAACCTCTTGCACGGTGGTTTCCAACAACAGTAGACATCCTATTTAGTCAGACAGAAGGCTTCCTGCCATGACGCTTATCGTTCGTTCCTTCCGTTGTTCCCTATTGACTGTGGTCGCATTTGTGGCGGCGATATCGCTTCTCGGCCGCCCGACTCAGGCTCAACCAAAGGAAGACAGCAAGTCGCTCATGGCGTACGTCGGCACGTTCAGCGCTCCACTCAAAGATATGTTGCCAACGCAGGTCGATTTGCCGCCCGGCAATGGTCGCGGCATTCACCTGTTCCAGGTGAATCGCGACACGGGAGCGATGACGCCTGCTGGCCTTTACGAAATGGGAACGAGCCCGAGTTGTCTTGCCGTGAATACGGCCGGTACTCGTCTTTATTCATCCAATGAAACTGATCACGTTGGAGACAGCAAAGAAGGCACAGTCAGTGCCTTTGCCGTTAATCCAGGGGATGGACAGTTGAAGCTGCTGAATACTGTGCGATCTGGCGGTGCCGGCCCTACCTATGTGAGTCTGCATCCATCAGGTCGCTTTCTATTGGTGGCTAACTATTTTGGAGGCTCAGTAGCGGTACTTCCGATTCTGCCCGACGGGCGACTGGCCGAACCGACGGACATCAGGAATGACACAGGAAAGATCGGCCCCGCCAGAGCGACCAATGCGCCTCCTGGGAGCTTTGCCTTCAGCGGGCATGATCGGACTCACGCGCACATGATTCAGTCCGATCCATCAGGCCGCTTTGTCCTGCATGTTGATCTCGGTTTGGATCGCATCTTCGTCTGGAAGTTCGACGCCAGGAAAGGGGTCCTGACTCCGAACCAGCCGAACGCAGTTGCCCTGCCGCCTGGGGACGGGCCACGACATTTCCATTATCATCCCAATGGACGGTGGTTGTATTCGATCCAGGAAGAAGGCTCGACAATTGTGCTCTTTGACTACGACTCTAAATTGGGTCGATTGAGCTCGCGCCAAACAATCTCAACGCTCCCGCCGGGATTCACGGGAAGTAACTTCTGTTCGGAAATTCTTGTTTCAACTGACGGAAAATTCGTCTATGCGGGCAACCGACTCCACGACAGCATCGGCATCTTTTCTGTGGGCTCGAATGGCGATCTCACGTTTGTTGGCGAAGAATGGACACGCGGCAATTATCCACGCAGCTTCAGCTTCGATCCCACTGGTCGGTTTCTTTACTGTGGAAATCAGCGAGCCGACAATATTGCCGTCTTTGCAGTGAACCGTAAGACCGGCGGTCTTGAATTCACTGGCCACTACGCTGCGGTTGGCAACCCCTCGCACATCGTCTTTATCGATCATGCAACAACGGATTGAAGTCAGATGACGAAATCCATGTCGGACACACGAGAAACAGTCAGTCACACGTGGAACATTCAGTTACGTGCTTCCGTGGATGTCGCTGTGATCGGAGGAGGATCAGCGGGAGTTGCCGCGGCAACTTCTGCGGCCCGAAACGGTGCCTCGACCATTCTGGTAGAGCGATACGGCTTTCTAGGAGGCACTTCGACGGCCGGCATGGTCGGTCCATTCATGACGTCGTACACCGCGGACGGCAAACGGCAGCTGGTTGCCGGCGTCTTCCAGGAAGTGATCGACCGAATGGTTGCCATGGGTGGCGCCGTGGATCCGTCGACGACTGAACCGGGAACCGCGTGGTCTTCGTTTATCAAGCTGGGCCATGCCAACGTGACTCCCTTCCATGTGGAGTCGCTTAAGATGGCCGCCCTCGAAATGGTTTGTGACTCCGGCGCACAAATCCGATTTCACACTTCGTTTGTGGACGTCGTGATGCAGGGCGAACGGATCACCGACATCGTCATTCTCGACAAGGCCGGACTTGGTCTGCTGCGGCCCAAAGTCGTGATCGACACTTCAGGCGATGGTGACATCGCCGTTAAAGCGGGAGCGCCATTTGAACTCGGCCGACGAGAAGACGGCAGGATGATGCCTGTCACACTGTTCCTGTCCATTGGCAATGTGGATGACGAAAAGGTAGCAGACTGGATGAGGGAACACGAAGTCCTGCACCCGGGAGAACGACTGTTCGAATGCATTGTTAAGCAGGCGACGGCTCGCGGCGAATGGACTCTGGAACGCGAATTCCTGAATCTCTATCGCGAACCAACTCCCGGGCAATGGCGAATTAACACAACTCGCGTTCAGAACATCGATGGCACAAACCCGGATGACTTGTCGCGAGCTGAGATCGAGAGTCGACGGCAGGCGTGGGACCTGGTTCGGTTCCTGCGGTCTCACTGTCCCGGACTGGAAGACGCACAGTTGCTCGCGACCGCGAGTCAGGTTGGCGTGCGTGAAACGCGACACATTCTGGGCGACTATGTATTGAACGGGCAGGACGTTCTGGAAGGTCGCAGGTTCGACGATGGTATCGCCCAGTGTTCGTACCCCATCGACATTCACGACCCTGACGGGCCGCGTGGTCGTTTGGAAGGGATACGTTCGGATCACTACGAAGTTCCGTACCGTTGTCTCGTACCGCGTCAGGTTGACAACCTACTGGTTGCGGGACGGCCAATTTCAGCCGACCACGAAGGCGCGGCTTCGGCCAGAGTGATTCCGCCATGTTACGCAACCGGCCAAGCCGCAGGCACTGCAGCAGCACTCTCACTCAAGCAGGATGTCACGCCGCGGCAGCTTGATGTCGAATTACTGCGCATGACTCTGCGTAATCAAGGGGCAGTTCTATAAGTCACTGAATAAGAGACGGCAGACGGCATGTCTTTACGGTTTCAAAGGCGATTGTCCTGTAGATGCATGATTCTGCCCCTGCGGATCAAAAACGTTACGTAGATCGGAGTCAAAGGCAGCGTCCCGGATTGTGCTTTCTGTGTTGATCGGCTTTGTGTTGAGCCGCCACTCAATCAGTCCGACGTCACGTGGAGCCTGGGGACTGTCCTTCCCAGGTTTGATGCGGTATCCGGTTCCGAAAGCTGTCAGGATTGCGCCATCACGCATCAATGTGGACGACGTTGCCTGGCTGCTGGGCCACCAGTAGGTCTTGCCTTTACGTTTGCCGGACCAGACATGCAGTAGATACCGGTGATCGAAATCCCACGTGACGCCGTGATCGTGGCTGACCACCGCCTCGATGCCGAATTGCGGCAAGCCGTTTGGATCGTCGACATATCCCAGTCGTACGACGTAGGTCATGACGATGTCCTGGTTGGGCATCAGCACCAACGACGGGTGATGGCGGCCGTAGTCGTAGAGCTTTTTGACCGCTGACCAGGTGCGGCCGTCATCCCTGGAGATCGAGATTCCCAGCCCTTCGTAATGATCCAGAGTCTTTCCCTTCAGCCGTCGTGGAACGTCGGTCCGGCAGGCTGCCAGCAAATCGCCGTTGCCAGCGCGAAACAAGTACACCTCATTAACGCCCTGCCATTGCGGGACCTTGATTGAATGGCTCCACGATTGCCCTTCATTAGTGCTGAAGCGAATGTAGGCCTGCGAGCTGGTACCCGACTGCGCGTAGCCTGTCTCCGCAAGGTACGTGATCCTGCCGGTCGTGGGATCACGATCAACCAGTGGCGGATCCCAGATGGACCAGGGCTTTTCATCTGAGGTCCGTGTAATCGACAATGGTTCGCCCCAGGTTTGGCCATAGTCCGAGCTGAACCAGCGCGCGGGGTGTCCGACTCCGACGCTGCCTGTCTCGTAGAACATCAACTTGCCTTTGCCGAGATAAGCCAGACTTGTGCCCAGACCGATCGAGGCTTTGCCATCGTCGCCGATGCGCACGGGACGAGGATTCGTCCATGTCCCTCCGCGATCGTCGCTGGTCAGCACGAATGCGCGATGCGGATAGTCACAACCGGCCAGCATCAACAGCCGGTCCTTGTCCGGCATGTTGACAATGTAGGGAACGGCAACCACGCGATTCCAACTCTCGGTGACGACCTGAAATTTCGCGGGCAGCCGAACGTTACTTGCCTTGCCAGCCAATTGCCGGACTTTGTGCGGCTGCCATCCGTTCGGTCGCTGTTTGCCCGGGGTTGATTCCCCTTCAGCGGACGCACACGGCATGAGCGGACTGACGATAACCGTCCACATAATCAGCGAGAGGAGTCGGCGAGTAAAATCAGACATGGGATGTGTGTTGTCTCCGATCTGAACTCTTCTGTGTCCAGGCAGACGCCTGGTTCAGTCGCATTTCGTCAGCTGGTACACCTTGTCGAAAGTGCCGGCTTCTTCATGGTTGAAAACAGCGATGAACAGTGCTTTTTCACCGGGCGTCAGGTAGTACGGTACGACCTTGCTGGGAAGAAACTGGCTGAGATCATCCCACGTTCCTTCTTTTAAGTCCTGCCAGGTTTGGAAGCGAATGAACTTGTTCTCGTCGTAGTCATTTTTCCCCGCGTAGGTGGGGCAGAAGTAAGATGTGGCGTACCAGTGGCCCTGGAAGAAGTCCACGTCGTTCAGCACCAGGCCGGTCGACTTCCAACTGCCAGCCACTGCATCTTTCCTCTTCTCGAAGCTGTTGTGGATTTTGTACTGCTGTTTGCCAAAGTCGATTACTTCAACCACAGCACCAACACTTGAGCCAATGACGTAGAGCCTGTCGTTGACGATCGTCAGCGCGCGTGAATAGCCCAGGTGCCGGGACAGATCCAGCACGTCTGCTGTCATGCCGGCGTTCTTGAACCGAAACACCTTGCTACTGTCTGGGTTAAGCGAGTACAGCCAGCCGGTGGATTGATCGAATACGATGTCGTGGGGGCGTTTGAGTCTGGTATCCGCCAGCGAGGTCAGGTGGTTTTGTACCTGTGAACTTGCTGGATCACGAAAAGTGATAAGCCGGTGGTTCCCCGTGTCCGTCGCATAAAAGAGCCGGTCGTGCGGGTTGAAAACGACCGCATGTGCGTCTTTCAGCCTTTTGATGGCCGACTCACGAAACGGTGATCGCGAATCGGTCCGGAAGAACAGCCGATTGCCCGCAGTCACAATTTCGGTCTTGCCGCTAAAGGCGATGTGCGTGCATCCAGGGAACGAATTGATTTTCGGGGCATATTTTGTGACCTGAATGTGGCTCGACAGATCCTTGTCTTCGGCACGTGCAACGACTGCATTGACAAGCCAGATCAGAACCACAACGGCAAAGAACATGCTGGTCACCTTCATACAATCCTGCTCTTTCGTTCGGCGCCCATTGGCAGGATCGTGTACCCGGGGCAATGCGGGCACGACGTCGCTTTCAATTGGGCTGGAGACCTTTGCGCTTTCGACGAATGGTAACGCGATCTCCGACGCCTCGCTCTCAACTGGAATGACAGTGCCTTAGAAATATACCCTGCCTCACGGGATACTGCCCGATCTGCTGCACCTTACCAGGTAGGGGTATATGATACGGGCTGAGTCGATCGAATCTGTCAAAACTTCCCGGTAAAGAGCCGTCGCGCAGCCGACCAGCCAAGGGCCGTTCGATGAACAAGTGTCGGATTTACCCCTCGCGAAATCAGGCATTTATCGAACAATCCTGAGTAGATTTGGGAAACACGATGATTACACGCAGACACTTTCTGACGAGCATCATCACGCTCATACTCTTTGCGATCGTCGGCCGTGCCAGTGCACAGGGCGATGCGATTTTCTTTCGCTCGGGCTTCAACGGCGTCACTCAGGGGATGCTCGAAGGAGAGTCGCTTGATCCAACAGTGACACAAGGTCTTCGCTTCGCGCCCAGTGACAATTCGCAGGCGTTGAAGGTCGAGGCAGGGAAGTCAATTGGGTATGAACTGGGCGACGCGTTTCCCAGCAAGGCGGGCGCAATGGAGATCCGGTTCCGCCCCGACTTTCCGCAAACAGCCGACTCGCCTGAGCGTGATGTGCTGCGTCTTAAGGGCAAGAACGACTTCGAGGCCGTTCTCACATTCAAGCCAGTGGGCGTGCGCTGGGTCTTCACGATCGCGGGCAAAGGTTGGCGTAAGGGACTGACTCTCTGGCATGGACGCGTGAAGACGGGACAGTGGAACCACATACTCTTCGTCTGGAACAAAGAAGAAAACAGCTTCGCGATTTACCACAACGGCAAATGGGTGGAGACCATCAGTTCCGACAACCGGTTCGGCGGACCCGCGCGGCTCGACATCGGTGGCGAGCATGACGCCGGAATCAGCGTGGATGAGATTACACTTTACAAGAGAGCGTTTACTCATCCGCAGGCAGAGTTCCTTGCTGAGTCATTCAGTAAAGGGGACCGGTTCGCTGCATTGATAAAACGACTTGCCATCGACGATCACGCATTGGCCGAGCGGCGTGCGTTGCTTTCCGGGCTTGCGGGAAAAGTAGGGCGAGTCTACCCAACCCGAGGCGTCGAGCCATCGCAGGGAACCTACCCCGAAGGCGTAACCGGTGTGGGAATTCGTCCGGACAACATTGGCAAGATTGATCTCAGCCAATTTTCAGTCATCCACTTTCCTCAAGGGCCGCGGTTTCAGATCGATCCCAGGCAATTCCAACACATCGTCGACTACGTAAAAAACGGCGGCGGATATGTGGGATGTTGTCAGGGCGCGTTTTTCGCCGAGAAACTGAAACTGGTGGACGTCAAGTGCTACGCCATGGATGTCTGGGGGCTCTACAACATCGCCTTAAACGCAGAGCCACATTTTGTGAAGAGCGACCGCGACGGAACGATTCGAATGCATTTCGGGAATGGGCCAATCATGGTGGCTGGCAAAGACTGCGAAGTTCTCGGTACCTATGTATTGGGTTTTCCGACAGGCAAGCCGGCAGCGATCCTGACCGGCAAGTGTGGCAAGGGCAACGTCGTCCTGTTCGGCACGCATCCACTGGGCGAGAAGGTCAGCTACATGGGAACGCGAGCATGGTTCAGCGGCAAGCTCCTGGGGACGGAGAAGATGTTTATCAATGCGCTGTTGTACGCCGCCAAACTGGTCGATCGCGAGGGCGTTGCGCTTGATTCGGATTGAAGATAGAATGGGTGGCGCAATACAGCCGTGCTGATGCGTGATTGAATCGCCTGGAATGTAGAGCCGACAAAATGAAGCTTATGAAACGAATCTATTTTTTCTCCACGATCAGCCTTTGTATCGTCGGGCTGGCCTCGCAATTGTCAGCGCAGATGCCTGCCAATCTGGTCACGCCCACACGGAATGTTCGAGGAGTAGTGAAAGCTGAAGACGGGGCTGCGGCCAAGGTCGAATATCGCTCCATGCTGGATGTGCCCTTGATAGCCACTTCCGGCAAAGGGGTAGATTTCATTGACAAGCGTTGGGTCGAACATACCTATTTTCTTACGCGTCAATACAACAAGCCGGAGAAGCTGCCCGAGGCTGTTCTGCATCATGAGAACATAAACTACCCGCTGGCCGCTTCCGGGACTGTGTTGCGTAACGATGACGGGTCTCTGGGTTTCTACTATCAAACCACGCCCCGGCACAGGCCGTGGGCTGGCATCGCTGAAGATACGCCCGCGAGCCTGAAAAAGAAGTGGGCGAAAACGGGAGGTTTGTACAGATACTATCTCCACTATGCCACGTCCACGAACGGGGTGAATTGGGAAATACCCAACCTTGGTCTACGCCAAACTTATGAGGTGACCAGGAATGCCGAGACCATCACCGAAGAGGGCCCAACAACGGTACTGGTCAAAAAGCTCGACGATAAGAACAACAATCTCGTCTTGGCGGAAAATGAAGTTGGGGCTGATGGCAATGTTCTCACCGCCAGTGCCGGTGTAGGAGGAGGATTCTGCGTACTGGATGCCAGACAGACACCTCATCCTGCCTCGCGCGGGCGTTACACCGCGCTCTTTCAGCGCAGCGGCTTCCGATTTGCCTATTCAGACGACGGTCTTCACTGGAAGGTCTACCCGATTGAAGAAAGAAACATCTATAAGAATTCCAGTGATACCTACAACACATTCATCTACGACCAGAGAAGGGGCCTTTACTATCTTTTCCACCGGCCCAACACAAGCCAGGTAAAGCCGTCTTGCGGCGACGCCAGGGCGGTGGCAAGGATTGAGAGCAAAGATTTGATTCATTGGGAGAACTCCAGAATTGTTTTGGACATGGACGAACTCGACGGTCCCGCTCAGGGTAGAACCAGCCCCGGTTCTCCGGAGACGAGAGGGCGAGGATTGCAGTTCTACGGTTTTACGGTGAGGCCCTATCAAGACATCTACATCGGCCTGGCCCTGGTATTTGATTCCTACTCCCTTGAGATGTGGCAGGAGCTGGTCTACAGCTACGACTGCCTGGAGTGGCGCCGGGATCCTCTGCGTAAACCTTACATAACAGCCTCGCCGGGGACATGGAATATTGCCCTTGGTTACAGTGCCTGCGGCTGTCCAATTGAAATCGGCGGACACCACTATTTCTACTACCAGGGCAGAAACAACAAACACAGTTCCTTTCTGTCCGCGGCTAAAGAGAAAGGTCATCTTCGCCACATCTGCGCTGCCCGGGTCAGGAAAGGGCGATTTATCGGGTATATCACCGGCCAGCAGCGTGCGTTTGAACGTCCGGACAAGAAGAAAAAGGTTGTACCCAGGGAATGGGTGAATCGAGGGCAACTCCTGACACGGCCCTTCAAACTGGAAAGTGACAAAATCTTTGTCAACGCCCAGGTTGAAAATGAAGGATCGCTTGTGATAGAGATTTGCAACAGCAACGGCATTCCCATCGAAGGATACCGGGAACAGGAGGCAATCGTCATCAAAGGCAAAGACGAGATCCGCATCCCAGTTGAGTTCAAGGGCGGCGGAATTGGCAGCCTTCGCGGGCAGAAGGTCCGGTTGCGCATGCACCTTGAAAAGGCGGGTGTCTATGGGCTGGCGTTTGAATGAGATCCTGTATTCAATCAGTTACGCGAGAATTCATGAAGATCCCGGAGAGCTGACGAATTCTGTACGGCAGGCACCAATTCCGTTTCGTACCGTAGTTTTAGTGCCTGTCCCTTTTGAACGTGCTGTTCATGTCAGGACTCCAGGTCATTGGATGAATGACGCGGCGACATTTCAACTGCCGGACTCCAAGTGCCGCAGCCGCTTCCCTGGCCGCTCGCCGATGTGACTCCAACGCCGATTCATCCGTTATCAGATCGCGATATGACTTCAGGGCGTCAGCCTTGCGACCTGCTGCCTCAAGTGTCTGGCGCGGGACAATCGCATGGAGCCTGACGCATGCTGCTGCCTGCAAGAGTGCGTGTGATTTCTGGTAGTCCGTCACTTTCTCACGCTGTGACAAAGCGACAAACGCAGCCAGCGCCTCGTCGTATTTTCGACTGCATCATCAGGTTGTCGGCGGCTGAAGCCTGGATGAGGAAGTCGGTCATCGTTTCATTGACATAAAACGTGTGCGAGCATCCATCGAGCCCTCGACTGTCACGCAGTCGAGGGCTCGATGGATTTGCGGAACTTAATCGCGTTGAATCTCGAATCCCTTACGCGGGGTTCGAGTGAAGAACGAGGTCGCTTCGGAATCGCCCACGATATAGATCATCCTTCGGCCGACCTCAGAATTCACTCGACTACACTTAACTGAAATCAGCTCCTGATGTACTCTCGGAGGTTCGACGTCGACGGCCACTGGCTCTTCAGCATCGAGCATCACAGGCAACCGGGCTCTGGCTCATTGAATTTCGCGTACCGCAAAACATGGGGGACAAACCGAGTGGATCGTCGAA
>CALGTK010000281.1 GCA_937904325.1 uncultured Planctomyces sp. | reverse complement strand
TTGTCTGGCAGTTTGGAATCTGAAAAACAAGAATGCCCAGTGACAGCACGGCGGCCGATACGGGTGAGACAAACGCCGCCGCTAGTTTGTCAGCGACCGACCACTCGAGGTACGGCAACACGGTCAACACTCCGCAAAAAGCGACGACTCCCGTCGTCAGTGCCACGACCGATAAAGTCGTGCAGCGAAAGAACAACGAGTTCAACTCTTCAAACGAGCTGTTCGCCACAAGCTGCCCGAACTTCGGCCGTCGAGTATCGACCCACGCTGACGCAGCGGCCTGCAATGCGATGAGGACTGTCCAGGTCATGCCCATTCGCCCGGCTTCGACGTCGCCACTGGCTGCCCAGATGACGGGCGTCAGCATTTGGAGAGTGCCCCAGGTGGCGACGCCTTGAATCGCCAATCGCCACTGTAGCGGCCAGACTTCTGTTTCCCATTTGATAATCGTTGATAGCGACTTGCGAAAGAACGATCGGAAGAATGGTCGATAGTGCACGCCGACCATGTGTAGTTCCCAGCCAAGTCTCACCGCTGCTGATCCAGCGGCCGCCCAGAGCCCTAGTTCCAACCCGATCATGGCCCACACGACTATTGTTCCGAACACCGCCTGGCGAAAGCGGTACTGATTAACGGTTTTCAGTTGGTCACAGCCTTCGAGAATTGCGGTCAGTGGCTGAACTGCTAACAGTCCGCCGGTGAGAAGTACGAGAACGATCCAGGGAGCAATCCACTCTGACAACGGCAGCGACCCACGCGCCAGAAACACCGCTCCGCCCGGCCCACACAACACCACAAACAGAATGGCCGCTACGGCGTACCATTTCAGACTGACTTTGAGCAGCGAAACAAGCCGGGATTGCGCGTCGTCGTCGCCAGCGAGTTCTCCGGATTCGTCGATGCTCAGACTGGCCCATTCGTGACTGGCGACGTTGATCAGCACGATGTGCAGACTCAGTTCGAAGAATACCTGCAGAGCCAGCACGCTGCCGAATGTGTAGAAGTAGCCTCGCATTTCCGGCGTGAAAAACAGGGCCATCAGCGTCACGGTGACGGGACCGGTCAGCAACTGCCAGGCTCGGGCGATCACGGAAAAGAACACGGGAGCGTCAACACCGATTCGGTCGAGCTGAACGATCAGCCAGCGTCTGGTGCCTTCTGCGATGCTCAACGTGAAACTCTCTTTGGTGAATCCGGGATCGCGGCCTTTGCGTGATCGGCAATCCCGGAATCCTGGCGGTGTACCGTTGCCCTCACAAGAGCGTTCGTGACCGATCCGGGTTGGTGAGCAGGTATCGCGTGCCGATTGCATCGATTCGAAACACTCAGCACACTACCTGCCGAATTTATCTTCCCTCATTGAGCTGTTTTTGAAAGAGTCATCTGTGTCCGTGTTTGGCGATTTGCAGTCGGTCCGGGCTGTCGTGACCGGCTCTTCCAGCGGGATTGGCAGGGCGATTGCGTTGGAACTCGCAGCCGCAGGGGCAGATGTTGTCGTGCACTGTCATCAGTCGGTGCAGCAGGCCGAGCAGGTCGCCAGCGAAATCCTGACTTCCGGCCGCCGTTCAGCCGTGATTCAGGGCGATGTTCGCGATGTCGGAAAACTCGACCAGCTTGTTGATGCCGCGTGGGCAGCACTCGGCGGCATCGATATCTGGGTGAACAACGCCGGAGTTGACCTTTTGACCGGTGACAAGGCAAAGCTGCCTTATGCTGACAAACTGGAAGCGTTGCTGGACATCGACGTTCGCTCGGCAGTCCTGCTTTCAAAACTGGTCGGCGAAAGACTGGCGGAACAGGGTAGAGGATCGATTCTCAACATTGGTTGGGACCAGTCTGACCGAGGTATGGGCGGCGACAGTGGCGAACTCTTTGCCGCCGCGAAGAATGCAATCATGGGCTTCACGAGGTCGCTCGCCGTCAGCCTTGGCCCCGAAGTCCGAGTCAACTGCATCGCTCCCGGCTGGATCCGCACGGGGTGGGGCGAACAGGCCAGCGATCAGTGGCAGGAACGAGTCCTGCAGGAAACTCCGCTCAACCGCTGGGGGACGCCGGAAGACATTGCTAAGCTGACACGCTTTCTGGTCAGCCCGGACGCGTCCTATATCACCGGCCAGGTCATCAACTGCAACGGCGGAGCCGTTCGTTAGTTTAAGCATCGATTTGCCGAAGACTTGCTGGCGGATTAGTTCACAAGCTTCTCCGGAAATTGTTCATCTCCTCTGAGACTCATCTTATGCCTGCTTCGATTGCTGACTCGCCGATTCTGACGTTGCACCCGGATGACAACATCGTCATCGCCAGAATCGCGATCTCGAAAGGGGCAGAGTTTGATGCTCAGGCAGGTGTCACCGCTCAGAACAATATTCCGTTTGGCCATAAGATCGCGTCGACGCAGATTCGCTCTGGCGAGCCGATTCGAAAGTTCGGGCAGGTGATCGGGTTTGCGACCGAGGACATTGCATCAGGGCAGTGGGTCCACACTCACAATGTGACTCCGGGAGAGCTCGAACTGGACTACGCGTTCGCTTCTGAGATTCCAGCCGATCCCGATCCGATCACCGGTCGCACCTTTCAGGGCATCGTGCGTCCTGACGGTCGAATCGCGACTCGGAATTACATCGGCATCATCAGCACGGTGAACTGCTCGGCGACGAGTTCCAAGTACGTTGCTGCCAACTTCGACGACTCGATTCTCGCTGACTATCCAAACATCGACGGAGTCATCGCGCTGACTCACAAAGAAGGCTGCGCGTACGACTACGGAGGCGATCAACACCAGCTTCTGGCACGAACTCTGGCCGGCTTCGCCAAGCATCCAAATATCGCCGCTTACGTCGTCCTGGGACTCGGTTGCGAGACTGCTCAGGCGTCATTCATGGCCAACAAACACGACCTCGCTCAACTCGGCATGATCGGTGAAAAAGAAGAGCCGCAGCAGTTGATCATGAATATTCAGGACGTCGGCGGCGTGAAAAAAACTGTCGACAAAGCCACGTCGATCATCCGCGACATGCTTCCTGAAGTTAATAAGATCGAACGCACCTCTGTCCCGGTTTCCGAGATCATGCTTGGCTGCGAATGCGGCGGCAGCGACGGCAACAGCGGCATCACGGCAAACCCGGCTGTCGGCATCGCCAGCGATTTACTGGTCGCTCACGGAGCAACTTCAATTCTCGCTGAGACCCCCGAAATCTGCGGCGGCGAGCATCTGCTGACTCGGCGAGCCGTGTCGAAGGAAGTCGGACAGAAACTGATCGACCTGAT
This sequence comes from uncultured Planctomyces sp., assembly GCA_937904325.1. Classification (GTDB taxonomy): domain Bacteria; phylum Planctomycetota; class Planctomycetia; order Planctomycetales; family Planctomycetaceae; genus JABMPE01. The sequence goes on along the minus strand of CALGTK010000281.1, from coordinate 6,477 downwards.
CGACTGGTGGAAGGAATACGCTGCGAAATTCGGCGGCACGATCGATAACAATCCGTCCGTCGGAAACAAAAAAGGTGGCCTGACGACAATCTACGAAAAATCGCTGGGAGCTATCGCCAAAGGTGGCAGCACGGCATTGAAAGGCGTTTACGACTACGCCGAGCCGATCACGCAAAAGGGTTTCGTCGTGATGGATTCGCCCGGATTCGACCCGGTTTCTGTGACCGGCATGATTGCCAGTGGTGCGAATGTCGCCCTCTTCACCACCGGCCGAGGAAGCTGTTTCGGCTGCAAACCGGTGCCGTGCATCAAGATCGCGACGAACACGCCCATGTACGATCACATGATCGACGACATGGATATCAATGCCGGACGAATCCTCAACGGTGCTACGGTCGAAGAAGTCGGCGAGGAAATCTTCGAGAAGATCATCGCTGTCGCCAGCGGCGAACAAACCAAGAGCGAAGCCCAGGGTATCGGCGACGAAGAATTCTCCCCGTGGACCATCGGACCAATCCTGTAGTTTCGAAAAGAAAGAACGATACGCAGATTCCGCCAAGGACTCACCGAGGTAAAAAGAGGACTCTCCTTATTCTTCTCTGCGTTTTTCCATCTCCGCACTCTGCGTTCAAAAAATCTTCATCATCAATTGGGACTCCCGCATGAATGCCGAAGAACTGCGAGCTGTTCAGGCTCCGATCAAAGAGAACTACAAGTCAGACCCCAAGTCTGCCGTTCGGACAATGTCGGTCATCGGGCAGGTACTGCCCAAACAGTTGTGCCGACTTGAAACAGCAGCAGGGCCGATCGACGCGGGCCTGCACCCGGCCGCTGGTGGATCGGGAGATGAAGCCTGCTCGGGAGACATGCTGCTGGAAGCTCTGGTCGCGTGTGCCGGTGTGACTTTCTCCGCTGTGTCCACGGCGATGGAGATTCCGATCGAACAGGCCACGATCACTGCCGAGGGCGACCTGGACTTCCGAGGGACACTCGGAGTTGCTCGCGACGTCCCGATCGGATTTGCGGATATCCGCCTGAAGTTTGACGTGAGGAGCAACGCACCTCAGGAAAAAATCGACAAGCTGATCCAGCTTACTGAGCGTTACTGCGTGATCTACCAAACGCTGAAACAACCGATGGAAATTTCAACGGGTGTCAGCCTGAGCGCCGACTGAGAACACATTTCAGCAGAGACTCTCGACATGAAGAAAGTCACCGTCAACGGAATTTCTCTCGCCACATACGAAGAAGGAAATGGTCCGCCGATTCTTTTCGTGCACGGATTCCCGCTCAGTCATTCGATGTGGCGAGCCCAGTTCGAAGCATTCTCACCCGACCACCGCGTCATCGCGCCGGACCTGCGAGGCTTCGGCGACAGCGACGTCACCGAGGGACCGGTCACGATGGAGCAATACGCCGATGACCTGGCGTTGCTGCTGGACGAGTTAAACGTCGACGAGCCCGTTGTTCTTTGCGGACTCTCCATGGGCGGCTACATCGCCTGGCAGTTACAACAGAAGTGTCCGGAGCGATTACGTGCGTTGATCCTCTGCGACACTCGTGCCATCGCCGATACTTCAGAAGGCGTCAGGAACCGAAAACGGCTTGCAAAGATGGTTGTCGAAAATGGTTCGGCAGCGGTGGCGACCGCGATGCTTCCAAGCCTGTTTTCGCCAGCGACCGGTGATCGCGACCAATCAACCATCGACGAACTTCGGCAAACGATCGCGGCGACATCCCCACAAGGTATCGCTGCCGCGGCCCTTGGAATGGCCGAACGCTCCGACGTTACGTCGCTTCTTCCGAGTATCGAAACTCCGTCACTGTTGATTGTTGGCGAGGACGACGGAATCTCGACTCCGGAAGAAATGCAAACCATCGCTGATGCGATGCCAGACGCTCGACTGGTGGAAATCCCCGAGGCCGGCCACATGTCCCCGCTGGAAAACCCCGAACCAGTCAATACAGCCATCCGCGAGTTTCTCCAAAATCTTAGTATGTAACCACGCCTGTTCAGCCTGAAGTTGGGTGCGTAAGGACGCATTCAACGATCGCCTGGTCACCTGTCAGTAGTCTTCCAACGCATCGTTTGTCTGACCGAATTGGTGCCCGTTGGGCGTCATCAGCCTCAGATAGACTGTCGGATCAATCGTGTCAGAAATCTGCCGAGCGGCGCCGTCCGCGAATCCGTAGATAGATACTCCGAGATGATTGCTGCTGGGCGAGGGAGTGTGTCGAGGGATGTTTCCTCCCGCGACGCCATACGGACCGAGATTCGCGCCGGAAAGACTCAAATGCTGAATGGCTGAGCCGTCTCCATCGAATTGAATCCGATCCACTCCGGCTACAAAGGCAATGTCCAGAGTTTTTGCCGAATTCCACTTTCCGACGTTCAAGCTTTCGGCAAACAGCAACGTGTTGGCTTGCCCGTCAGCCGATGAGATGTAGTCAAGGCTTGATCGAAGCGTGTCGCCCTGATTTTTCGGCCAGAAGACACCAGTTGCAATTGATATTAATCGATCGTCTCGTGTCACTTCACCGTCGCGATCCCAGTCAATTGTATTCTGCCCATGCGGAATTATCTCGTAAACGGCTCCGGTTTGTGGGGCGACCTGAAAATGCCCGTAGCCCGAATTGACGACATAGCTCAAACCGCCGTCGACTTGAAACGATGTTGGATCGCTCGGGCATTGGAGCATTTCCAAGCTGATTTCGAATCGAGCACGTTCCTTGTACGAACGAGTATCCCACTCACTTTGAACTGCTGTATTGTCAAGCTCCGGTAGCAGGTCAATGACCCAGTTTGAAACGATTCCAGCGTTATTTTCAACCGATAACCAGGGTAAGGCACCGTCATTCTTTGACGCATGGTACATCATCGCCGTAAGCAACTGCTTCATGTTGTTCTGGCATTCGAGCCGACGGGAGTGGTGCCTGTTAGTCCCCATTGCCGGCAGCAAAAGCGCTGCCAGGACAAGCAGAACAAATATCGTCACGGCGACGTCGATCCATGTGACTCCGGATCGTCTGTGAGTATTTCGGCGATGGTCCGCGTTTGATTGCATGACTGCTCCACGCATGAGAGAACGGGTCCGTCATGACCGCGCAGGCGAACACGCAGTCGTTTTGAAACGAGGCTGAATTCCCGCCTGCGCGGGAATAACGGGTAAGTGCATGCCGGCTGCTTAGTGTGAATACGCAGCGGCGCCGGTTTCTCAATACGGAAAGTTCCGAATTGTCAGTCGACCATAGAATGGCTTTGCAGCGGAGCGGCTACAGACGATCGAGGGCGTCGAGCCAGCGGGCCATTTCTTCAACGGCATCTGCGGATGGGTAGCCGGCGCGGTGGCCCTCGATTTTTCTCAGCGTGACGGGGAACTTCAGCCGTGAAAGACCGGCGGCAGTTTTCTGCACGAACGGGCCAGCAGGATCGCGTTCGCCGTAGATCAGGTGAAACTGAACCTGAAACTCGGGCGAGTGTTCCGGAGGCGGATTTTTCAAAGCGACACTTGCAAGAGCGATGCCTCGAAAGAGTTCCGGAAAACGGAAGGCGACCTTCGCCGCGAACTCGCCGCCGGTAGCCAGCCCATGCACAGCAGTACGCGAATTATCGATATTGTACTTTTTCTTAAAGTCGGACACGACATCCTGGATGTACTCAGAGTGATTGGGCGTCCAGCCAGTTCTGGTCGACGTTTTGGGAGCCAGCAGGATGATGCCACGTTGTTCGCAGATTGTTTTCCACTCGCGGTACAGTGTGGCTTCCATCGTTGTGTTAGTCGGATGAAGCCAGACGAGCAGACCATAGGACTGAGTCGGTGCATACGACTCCGGCACGAACGCCCAGTATTCATCCTCGTAGCCGTCGACTTTCCCTGTGAAACGCCCGGTCTTCGGCTCTTCGACTTTCTTTGTGTTGGCGGCAACAGCGGCGGGAATCTGGCCTGGGACACTCTGCGGAACAAAACCAAGCGTTGCGTTGATCGTGCTCGTTTGTCCGCCGCGGATAATCTCCAATTTAATGTTGGCTTCCGGACGAAGGCGACTGAGTTGATCTCGCAGATTTTCGACGCTACCGATTGCTTCGCCGTTTAATTTGAGAAGTCGATCGCCGATTTTGATGCCCGCAGACGCGGCGGGGCTGTCTGAGTAAACGAATCGGACGCCTATTCCGGGCTCAGTTTCGGCGGAATCGGTTTTGCGGTGAGGCAGGACGCCCAGAAATGCAATCTCGTAAGGCAGCAGTTCGCCAACAAGTGTTAGTCGCTCAGTGAGTTTTTCGTCACCACGAGAAACCGTCATCTCAAGCGTGTCACCTTCCAGGCGGCTTTTCAACTGGTCAAACAATTGCACCAGCCGTTTGATTGGCTGGCCGTTTACAGTCTCGATAACGTCGCCCGCTTTGAAACCGGCCTTGTATGCGGGCGAGTCGTAGCGCACTCGGTCAATCACAGGCTGAACGGCGTAGAGGTCGGCACTTTTGATCGCGACTCCGGAAAGACCGGGTCTTAAATCTTTGCCTGGCTTCAGACGGTCCAGCACGGCGTAGACGTCTTCCAGCGAAATGGCGAAGCCGATACCTGAGTCGTACCACTCGACTCCGGCCGATTCCGTATTTCCCTGCGGCGAGAGTGGAACGAGGATGCCCATCACTCGACCTTCGGTGTCGACCAGGGGGCCTCCGTAATTGACTGGTGATATTTTCGCGTCGGTCTGGATGGCTTTCCCCCAGATCCGGTCAACGGCGCTGACAATTCCGACAGAGATGCTGGGCAGCGCCGAGTCGTAAGTTCTTCCCAGCGCGATCGACCACTGACCGACTTTGATGCCGATCTTCGGGGCGACCTTTGGAACTTTCAGCCCGTTCACTTCGATCTTCAGCAGCGTGATCATACGCAGCCGATCGGTCGCGACTGTCGTCGCAGGAAAGCGGCGGCCGTCTGGCAAGGTAATCAGCACGGAAGCCGGCCTCGACAGAAAGTTGAACGCGCTGGAGACAATGAATCCATCTTCGCTGACGATGAGACCAGTCGTCGGCGCTTTTGACGTCAGCGTCCGCCCGACTATGTCTAACCCGCCGACGGTGTCGATTCGGACAATCGACGGACTCGCCAGCACGGCGGCTTCTTTGAATGCCTGCTCCTCGGCCTGCTCAAGCAGGAAGCGTGCGTCAAGCTGAGTGTCGGCTTCGTCAGCCAATGTCGTTTGAAAGCTCGCGTTCGAAAAAGCGCACATCAGAATTGAAGCGACAAAAACTCTGGCCATCTCAAGCACCCTTGGAGAAACGCTTCGTGTAAGGTGGGTAATGCCCACCATTTTCACCAACAACAGTCAATGTTCTCTGGTGGGTATTACCCACTCTACGCGATGCAGACATCGAATACTGGACCCTGTCATCGCCAAAGTCCAGAGGCGGGAGATTGTGACGTCTTTCGAGGGGCAGTACAGTCCGCCGCAAATCCGAATCAGAAAACAAGCCATTACGATCGAAGGAACATGCCGTGAGAAGTGACAATCGCCAGCCCGACGAACTGCGTCCTGTAGACATCACGCTTGGATACACCGGTAGCGCGCCGGGCAGCGTACTCATCAAAGCGGGACGGACGACCGTTCTTTGTACGGCAAGCATCGACGACTCGCTGCCGCCCTGGAAAAAGCACGATGAAATCCCCAGCGGATGGGTGACTGCGGAATACAGTATGCTGCCGGGAAGTACGTCGCCTCGTAACCGACGTTCGATCGGTAAGCTAAACGGTCGTTCCAGCGAGATTCAGCGTCTGATCGGTCGCAGCTTGCGATCGGTTGTCGATTTCGAAGCGCTCGGTCCGCGGACCATCACGATCGACTGCGACGTTCTGGAAGCCGACGGCGGAACCAGAACAGCCAGTATTACGGGTGGATACATTGCGCTGGCGGCGGCTTTGAAAACGATCGATGACCTGCCATCAGATCGGCCGGTTCTGAAAGCAAACGTCGCGGCGATCAGTGTGGGTATGGTTGAAAGCAATGTGCTGCTCGACCTGTGCTACGTCGAGGACAGCGCGGCGGAAGTCGACATGAACGTCGTCATGACGAGCGAGGGCGAATTTGTCGAAGTTCAGGGAACCGCCGAAGGGCGAACATTCGGTCGCGACGTCCTGAACAAGCAGCTCGACTTCGCTGAGAAGGGCATTCGCGAACTGGTGGCCCTGCAGAACAGAGTGCTCGGCGTCGAGTAGGCCTGGTGTTTTTGGTGCACATTTCCCGCTCAGCGCAAGCCGAACGCCCGGTCGCGAGAGTTCTGTCGGAGAATCGACAGACGTTTCACGCGACCAGACGATGTGCAACCTGAACGGCTTCCGCGACAGGCGGATCGAATGTCACAGCTACTCAAGCGAGCTTAGACGTAGCTTGGCTCGAGCAGTTGAGTCACTTTGTCGACAAGTTCTTCGTTCGAGAACGGCTGGCTGATGTAGCCGTCGGCTCCCGTTGGAAGAG
>CALGTK010000280.1 GCA_937904325.1 uncultured Planctomyces sp. | reverse complement strand
CGCGACGGGGATACTCACGAGATCGAGTACCAGCTTGCGCGAGAAGATCTTGACACCTTGCCGTTTCCAACCTTTGCCATTCCAGGCAATATGGATGTCGGCAACAAACACACGTCCGTCTCTGGGACGACCCGCAACTGGAACGACGTCGAACTCAACATGACGTCCGAGCGGCTGGGACTGTTCGCGTCATGGTTTGGGCCGATCCACTGGACGTTCCTTTACCGCAATGTTCGGTTTACCGGATTCTTTGCGGGCGTCGCCGGGTCAGGACTTAAGCAGGAGTGCCGTCTGTGGCAAATGCTTGAGAACATCCCGAATCTCCCACCTGCGAAACATCACGTTGCAGTCATGCATTACTGGCCATTCATGGAGCAACCGGACGAACCGGAGTGGGACATCACCAACCCGGACGAATACGACAACTGGTATTTTTCACTCGACCGCGAGCCACGATTGCGACTGATGGAACTCCTGAAAGCGGCGAGTGTCGAAGTCCTTTTCTGTGGACACGTTCACACCGGTCGGCCACAGCAGGAAATTGACGGCCTGAAGCTTTATCGATCCCGCTCGGCAGGTAATTCGCAACAGCTCGCCGAACGCTGGCACGATGCGGACACTCGATACGGATTTCACAAATGCGACGTGACTGAATCTGGCATCGAAATCACGTTCGTACCTGGCAACGATCAATGTGACGAGTTCGGTACATTCGGCCCGTGGGGACACCCAGCCGTCGAAGAACGCGACTATTCGGTCGCTGAAGAACAACCACCGCTAACGCCGTCGTAGACTGAGCAGACTGAAAATCTAACGTCGGCACTACCGGGCGGTGACATTCTTTCTCGCCCTGGCAATAACCTCGCCGATTCGGACTGGGATGCCGCCTCGTCGGTGACTTTCGTGGGCGGCTTCCATGAAGCCGAAGAGTTCAATCGTTTCCGAAGCTTCGACCGGAGGCTTGCCGGTTTTGAAGAACTTTGCAATCTCCGTCGCGACGTTTTCGTAGCCCTTGTAGCGAGACTTCGGGACAACGCCTTTGATCGGTGCCGGGTAACCGTAGATGCCGGCCGGAGCCACGCCTTTGTCTCCAAAAACGGTCGCGCTGTACTTTGCCTTACCGCGTCGGATCCCTCGGTATGAACCGATACGGCCGTCGCGCCAGACTCCCGTTACCAGTTCTGCATCGTCGGTCCGGATCCGCGAAACGGAAACGGCGCCCGGCCCCATGATCGTGTACATGGTTTCGAAACTGTGAATGGCATGCCAGAAGAAGTCGGGATGATGATCAACCGTCGGGCAGCCACCGAAGACGTTGCAACCGATGACCTCGCCGACTTCCGGGTGGTTCCGCATGTCTAGAAAGCCGGGGCTGTAGCGATGCTGCGAGCACGAAAACACAGGGGTATCGTGCTTCTTCGCCGCGTCAAAGATTGCGATGACATCTTCCAGCGAAGCCGCCATCGGACGACCAATGTAGGTCGGCTTGCGAGCTTTAAGTGCCTGCTCTGCAACGTTCAAATGAGATCGACCGTCGATCGTCATGATGATCACGGCATCGCACTTCTGCAGAACGCCGCTGATCGAGTCTTCGATCGAAATACCCTTCTCAATCAACCGAGGCTCCCAGCGTTTGATGTCAACCTGTGTTTCCTCAATATCCGGGCTCCCACCTCGCCACGCGGCGACGACTTTCAGTCCTCCGGCATCAAGGTTGTCTTCGGGCGGCTTGTGCCATACCTGAGTAAACGCCAGCGACTGATAATTGTCGAAGCCAAGAATTCCCACACGCACCGGTTCGGCGGCCCGGACAGACGACGCAGCAATCAGAATCAACATTAACACGAGACGAACAGACAACTTCATGCTTCGAACCTTGAATCGAATGTGCCAGTTTTGGAAATCACCATTTCGGATACCCTGGCTGGTAAAGCACTTAGTTGTCCATCGAATGCCTGACTTGATTTCGCCCAGACATCTTTCAAGAGACACATTTCAGATAGTGTGTCCCGTGTGAACGCTGAATTCCCTGACTATATGCCTGATCGGCCTCCCGCTCATGTGCAAACGGCCATTCTATGCTTCTGGTGATCGCGTGCTGTCTCGTGTCATTGCTGACCGGCAGCACGGCGCAAACCAGGGTGTCACAGACGGCGACATTTGCAACCGTTACTGCGGAAGCGATCGACAACGACGACCGTCAGATATTTTGAACTTTGTCGAGACGACACCTTGCTGAATACCATCAGGTGGCGACCACATGGATGTCTATGCGGGCCGCTGGAACTGTCGGATGCGAAGCATCTGTCCGGCGTTTGACAGTGTCCAGTGCCGGTAAACCATAGAATGTACTGTTGCCCTCGACAGTCCCAAACACCGACGCGTAATCACTCAACCACTTCTTTCGATCCTTCGTCAAGAACCAGGAACCCGCCCATTCCGGGCATGCCCGGATCGGACAACCGAGGTGGTATTTTCCGTCCATGCTGGTCTCATAAACGAAAGCATTCGCTTGACTCCCAGATGGCCCATCTGGATCGATCTGCACACTGAATGCAATTTTGGCAGCGTCGCGTTCCGGGACTTTTGTGTTTGTCTATTCAGTGTGTGGGGGTAAAGAGTTATTGGAAGTCTCTGGAGTGATACCGCCCACCCGCAATCAACGTTGATAGATCCTGCAGGTGGTCGACGGTGACATGGATGACTCCTGACTCTTTTTGCAGGATGCCTCGAACACTTAGTGCGTCGGCAGTTCTGGCAACCGTACGAAAGCGATTCCAGACGTTCGGGTGAACCACCAGGTTGCTGATACCCGTTTCGTCTTCGAGTGTCAAAAATGTGATGCCGTTTGCTGTACCAGGGTGCTGTCGGTTCAGCACGATGCCCGCTACACGAACTCGACGGTCAGGCTCGTGATTTTTCAATGAGCCAGCCGTCACAATTCCCTGTTGCTCAAAATGAGGCCGGAAGAATTGTAAAGGGTGCCCCTTCAGCGACATTCCAGTTGCGCTATAGTCAGCAATAATCTGAGAAAACTCCGACATACGAGGCAGGGTTGCTGGAGTGTCTGTCTCATTCAGGTTTTCAAACAGCGGTTGACGGCTTTGATCGGGCAGTGATTCCCAAAGTGCCGGACGGCGTGACAGATTTATCGATCGAAAAGCGTCCGCACGTGAAAGACGTGACAGATTCGCAGCACCTAAGCGGACTCGTTGCTTAAAATCGTCAAACGAATCGTACGAACGCTGATCGCGAACATGGATAATTCGATCTGTAATCTCCTCTGAGAGACCAGCAACTGTCCGAAACCCAAGACGAAGTGCAGCGTTGTTCTGTTCATTTTTCTCCAGAGTACAATCCCACTGGCTATGACTGACGTCGACAGGCCGAACTTCGACATGATGCTGCCTGGCGTCAGTAACCAGCTGAGCCGGCGCGTAGAAGCCCATCGGCTGGCTGTTGAGCAATGCTGCAGTAAATGCCGCAGGGTGATGGCACTTCAGCCAGGAACTTGCGTACGCCAGCAGGGCAAAGCTCGCTGAATGCGACTCGGGAAAACCATATTCGCCGAAACCCTGAATCTGTTTAAAAACCTGTTCGGCGAAATCAACGTCGTACCCGTTGTTGAGCATCCCGTCGATAAACTTGCGATAGAAGCGGTCAATAACTCCCCGCTTCTGCCATGCCCCCATCGCTCGACGCAATTGGTCAGCTTCACCCGGCGTAAACCCCGCCGCATCCACTGCAAGCTGCATCGCCTGCTCCTGGAAAATCGGAACCCCCAGAGTACGGTGCAGTACCTTGCGGATTCGTTCGTCCGGATAAGTAACCTTTTCTATTTTCTGCTTGCGCTGAAGGTAGGGGTGGACCATATTTCCCTGAATTGGCCCAGGCCGGACAATCGCGATTTCAATGACGAGGTCGTAGAACCTTTCAGGCTTCAACCGAGGTAACATGCTCATCTGTGCCCGGCTTTCGATCTGAAAGACACCGACAGTGTCTGCGCGTTGAATCATTCGATAAACGTTGGGGTCTTCTTTGGGAACGGTGTCCAGCGTCAACTTCTCCGGTTCGTTGTCAGGCTGTAATGTCGTGCGGAATTCGTGAATCAGATCGAAGCATTTACGAATCGCCGTCAACATCCCAAGTGACAGGCAATCGACTTTGAGAATCCCCAGTGCATCGAGATCATTCTTATCCCATTGCACGACAGTTCGATCAGGCATCGAGGCATTTTCAATTGGCACCATCTCTGACAATTTTCCACGCGTAAAAACCATTCCCCCAACGTGTTGAGAAAGATGCCGTGGAAAGTACTTAATACTTTCGACCAGTCTCAAAAACTGCTTTGTTCGGCGGGCGTTCAGGTCGAAACCGGCAGATTCAACCCACTCCAGTGAGTCTTCTGGCGCGGTTTGATCGTGCATCCGGGCAAGTTGACTAATCCGATCTGTGGAAAATCCCAGCGCCTTTCCAACATCTCGGATTGCCGAACGAGTTCGATACGTAATCAGTGCCCCCGTCATTCCGGCGCGATCGCGGCCGTACTTCTGGTAGATGTACTGGATGACTTCTTCGCGCCGCTCGTGCTCAAAGTCGATATCGATGTCTGGCGGTTCGTTTCGTTCGTGGCTGATAAACCGCTCAAATAGAAGTTGCGAAGTGTTGGGGTCAACTTCGGTCACTCCCAGGCAATAGCAGACAGCAGAATTCGCAGCTGAACCACGGCCCTGGCATAGAATCTTCTTCTTGCGGGCGAATCGAACGAGATCCCAGACAGTTAGAAAATACGCCTCGTAGTGCAGTTCTCCTATGAGCTTCAGCTCATGATTCAACTGGTCTCCAACCTTGCGAGGAATACCATGCGGATAGCGGTTGCGAGCTTCCCGCCAGGTGAGTTGCCTGAGATATTCGAGCGAGTTCTGGCCTTCCGGACAAAGTTCTTCAGGGTACTCATAACGAAGTTCATCCAGAGAAAATCCGCATCTGTCTGCGACTTCCTTTGTCCGCAAAACAGCATCGGGCACTGCCGCAAAAAGTCGCCGCATCGTTTCGGCTGATTTGAGGTGTCGTTCGGCGTTTGAAAACCGACGACCACCCAGTTCTGCCACTGTGCACCCGTGACGGATTGCCGTGAGAACATCGTGAAGTGGCTGTTGCTCTGGCACGTGGTAGTGGACATCGTTGGCAGCAGCGAGCGGAACTTGAGCTTCGACAGCGAGCTTACCCATTCGATCGAGCAGGAGCTGGTCATGCGGCCCGCAATGTAATTCTGCCAGGCCGTAGCAGCGATCACCAAAGCACTCGTGATATTGCTGCACCGAGCCGTGATTTTTGTCGCCACCCCGTTCTGCATCCAGATACGGCAGCAGTGGCACGCAAGCAATTAATCCGCTGGCATGTTGTGCGACATCGTCGAACGTCAGCGAGCATTCGCCTTTGGCGGCGGCCCTTCGTCCGTGAGTAATCAATGTCGACAGACGGGCGTATCCCAGACGATTTGTTGCAAGCAGGACAACGGGAGGCGTGTCCGTCGGAGTGATTTCTGCACCGACCAACAATTTCAGATTGGCTTCTTTCGCTGCGACGTGGGCGCGGACCACTCCTGCGACACTATTGCGATCGGTGATTGCAAGGGCAGTAAGCCCGAGTTCGGCAGCTTTATTGACCAGGTGGTCGGGATGTGAAGCGCCTTCCAGAAATGAAAAGTTCGTCCGGCAGTGCAGCTCGGCGTAGCAGCTTCTGGGACGCAGTTTTCCTGGCGGATCAGCATGTCGACGACGATCAGGGGGCAAGGCAGGCACAGAGATCCTACGAATTATTCAAACACACCATGCAGGAACCATTCGCCTGTCCTGTCACGGAATAACCAGAACCGGGCACCACTCTGAGTTTCCGCCTGGTAATAGTCCCGCTGAATGGAGCCGCTTTCCTGCCACCAGCCTGTCGCGATTCTTTCGACAGTGGTGCAGCAAACGATCTGGTAACAACGGCCGCTCCAGCCAAAATGAAGTGGTGTTCCATTTTTCCCGATTGCTGTCACTTGAATCGTTTCCGGACGCCGTAAAAATACTGGACGAGCGGATGCGATTTGCAGACCAGCCGACAAGGCCATCTCAGTAAATGGTTCTGACAGTGGAGAGACACTGGATGCCTGTTCGGGAACAGCTTCCGGAAGGACTCGCGGATGAACAACTCCGTCATTTCCAAGGCGAGCGATCAGTCGATCCGCCAACTTACCTGCACTTCCGCCATTAGCGATTGGTTCCTGACTGGAGAACAGGCTTCGTTGTTGAACCTGAAGCGACGATACATCGGAAGCCTCGAGATGAACCGAGTGAATCCATTCAGGAATGGTGGTTGTATCCAGCTTCAACTGAACCACATGAAGGATGTGCTTCAGCGAGTCTGTGGGCCGAGCCAGACCAATTTTCAAGACGGCTGAAGCGGAAGTGTCACTCTCCAGTCGAAGCGTGAGTCTAAGCAATCCTTCACTGCGGTTTTTCAGCGTTTCCAGGAGCTCCGCCAGAAGCTCCGTGCAAACGTGCTGAATTGCTTTGGGATGACAGATTGCTTCGTTGGTCGTCCATTCAGCCGACGCCGGTTCTAACCGAGACAGGAAGACAAGCAACTCCGGACGATGGCCGAATATCTGGCCGAGCCGTTCGTTTATGAGCTTTCCGAATCGTGACGGCAATGAATTTCTGGGAAGAGCATCCAACTGGCCAATGGTTTGCAAATCAAACTCACAAAGCCGTGACACCAGCTTGTCCGGGATTCTCAGCGCCTGGACGGGCAGTGATTTCAGTCGACGATCTGATCCTGTGCAGTGTCCGTAGCGAGCGATCGCCCACGCTGCTCCAATAGTTCGTGCGATGGCGACATGAGCAAAATAGCCACGCTCAGCGAGGTCGACTACCAGGTGTCGAGCCAGGCCTGATTCACCATCGAATAGATGACCGCAACCGGAAATGTCGAGCAGAAGACAATGTGCATCGTCCGATAACTCCAGCCCAATCAACGGACTGTAGCGGTAGCACAACTCAGCCAGTGATTTCAGCTCGCTGGCGTCCGCAACGGCATCATGCGGTAAAAAGACAGCTGACTCGTGCAGAGCCTGCGCTTCTGCGAGCGACATTCCAGAACGAATGCCGTGCAGCCGAGCATCGTTCGAAGCAGCTACGATCAGTGTTCGGCTTCCTGAGTCGGCGTAGAGCACGCATGCTTCTGAAAAATGTTTACAACGCAGACGTTGAATCGGAAAATTCGGCAACCAGACGCACAGCATCCGAGAAGAGCATCCGTCGGACTCATGTTTCAAGGCAGGAGTAGAAGTATTTGATACACGATCACTCATGAACGAGTCCTGTTTCATCGCAGAACTCGAGGTCGACTGTTTGATCTGCCAGGCTTCCTTTCGCGTATACACACCGGACATTCAAGCAACGGCGAAACGAACGCGGCGACGATGGGCGGGGCGAAACCTGCAATCTTACGTCTGCCCAGCTCGACTGTCTTTGAGCGACAGCCGGACGGATCAACATGCCGATGGCCGTTCCGGATTCCGCAGCCAGTTGCAGTCGGCGAAACTGCTGAGTCGTTAAACGGTCGAGTTGGCACAGCACTGCGCTGACTCCCGGACAACGCAACGATTGCTCAAGTACCCACAGTTCATCACCCCGGGTTGCCGGGTGAACCAGAATTGTCTCGGTCAGGCAGACACCCAACGACTGGATTGCTGGTGCATAGAACTGCCGAGGCTGGTCGACAAGGATCAAAGTTCCTCCTCGCTGAATTCGGCTGGCGACTCGCATTGCCAGGGAAACCGCCCCGCTCCCACGCTCCGTTGCAATCCACTCGCTCAGTGTCCCTTTCAGTAAACCTCGGGCTGGCAGAATGCGATCCAGTGCGACGATCCCTGTCGAGACAATATCTTTGACTGGAGATTTCGGTCCAGCTTGAGTGCCCGGTTGAAATCCTCGCTGCATTCGATGCAGACTCGACTTCAGTTCCTGCACCGACGGCACATGATCACTGACCGTCAAAGCGTTCAAAGAATCCGGATTAGCAACCATCGAAACACTCTCCTGCTTACCGGGATCCCATTAACCGAACTACTCCAACAACCATTCCTTCAATCGTCACCTCTTCTTCCCGACAAAAGATTGGCTCCATCGTCGAGTTGGCTGGCTGCAGTCGGATACGGCGTTTTCGAGGTTCCCGATAAAACCGTTTCAGCGTGGCTTCCTCACCAATTCGTGCGACGACGAGATCTCCGTCAGAGCATGTCTGCTGTTTTCGCACGACAACCAGGTCACCATCTGCAATGGCTTCTTCGATCATCGATTCACCACGTACACGCAGCGCAAAGTGATTTTCATCTGAGAATCCCTCCAGATCGATCCGTTCATCCCGGTCTTCGATGGCTTCAATGGGAGGACCGGCTGCAACCATTCCAGCAAGTCGCAGCCCAGACATCTCACCCACAAGACTCAACCCACGATGCCCCGGCTGACGATTCAGATATCCGGATTTCACCAGGTTATTCACATGGAAACGCGGGGTATGTGGCGACCCATAGCCGAATTCTTCCTGAATTTCCGTCAGGCTGGGTGACCGTCCGGTGGAGCGGATTTCCTGACGGATAAAATTCAGAACTCGACTCTGTACTGCTGTTAGTGGTTGCTTCATGGCCAGCTCTATGATTGATGTATCGGCACCTAAGTAATCATAATTTATTACTTTTTCAAGTATAGGAAACTGAAAAAATGTCTGATACTGATTCCAGCGGCCAATCCAGACTTCCGTCCCACACACAGAGTCAAGAATGAAAAGAAAACGGGCGAGGTAACCGAAATTACCTCGCCCGTGAATCATTGATGTCAATCTAAGTTTATGACTACTCAGCCTATTTGCTCGCTTCAACTGCGGCTTGCGCGGCTGCCAGGCGGGCAATTGGGATTCGCCTTGGTGAGCAGCTGACGTAGTTCAGGCCGATTTCGTGGCAGAAGTAGACGGATTTTGGATCGCCGCCGTGTTCGCCACAGATGCCGATCTTCAGGTCTTTGCGAGTTCCTCGACCGCCGTCGACGCCGATCTTCATCAGTTTGCCAACGCCTGTCTGGTCGACTGTCTGGAACGGATCGGCTGGAACAATGTCGTTTTCCATGTAGTAGCCGATGAAGCCCTTGTAGTCGTCGCGGCTCATGCCCAGGCATGTCTGTGTCAGGTCGTTCGTGCCGAAGCTGAAGAATTCGGCTTGCTCAGCAATCTCGTCGGCAGTCAAAGCCGCTCGCGGAATTTCGATCATCGTGCCGACCGTGTATTCGACTTCGACGCCCTGCTCGGCAAAGACTGTCGCTGCTGTTTCGCGAACAACTGCGGCCTGGTTGTCGAACTCGGTCTTGTAACTGGCCAGAGGAATCATGATTTCCGGATGAACTTCAGTGCCTTCCTTCTTCAGGTTGCACGCAGCTTCGAGGATCGCTCGAGCCTGCATCGAAGTAATTTCCGGGTAAACGATTCCGAGTCGGCAACCACGGTGACCGAGCATCGGGTTAGTTTCGACCAGTTCTTCAACTCGACGTTTGACGTCGTCTTCAGTCACGCCGAACGTTGAGGCCAGCTTGCCGGCCAGTGTCGGATCGTCGTGCATGTGGTGTTCTGAGAGGAACTCATGCAGCGGTGGATCGAGAAGACGAATCGTGACCGGTCGATCGCCCATGACAGTGAACAGGTGAGTGAAGTCGTCTCGCTGAAAGGTAAGCAGTTTGGCCAGTGCCTTCGCTCGGTCTTCCTGAGTCCGCGAGAAGATCATCTCACGAATTTCGTCGAGATGATCGAAGAACATATGCTCGGTTCGACAAAGGCCAACGCCTTCGGCACCGAGAGCGACCGATGCTTCGGCATCGTGAGATTCGGTATTGGCTCGGACGTTTAAAGTTCGAAACTCGTCGGCCCATTCCATCAACTGAGCATATCGACCGTAAGTTTCAGCATCGTCGGCGATCTTGTTACCCATGAGAACTTCCATGACTTCGGAAGCACTTGTGCTGATCTGGCCGTTGAAGACTTCGCCAGAGAAGCCGTCGATTGAAATCCAGTCGCCCTCTTTGAGGACCGTGTTGCCGACGGTCAGGGTTCCGGCTTCGTAGTTGATGTTCAACTCCGAGCAGCCGCAGACGCAGGTCTTACCCATCTGACGGCTGACGAGTGCGGCGTGCGAGGAGGCTCCACCGAATGCAGTCAGAATTCCATTGGCAACCTTCATGCCGCGAAGGTCTTCTGGACTGGTTTCTTTACGGACGAGGATCAGCTGCTTGTCGTTGTCTTCGTTCCACTGTGCTTCAGCGTCGGAAGCGTGGAATACGATCTGGCCGGTGGCTGCACCAGGACCGGCGTTGATGCCTTTGGCCAGGAGCTTTTCTTCTTTTTCAGCGGCGGCTTTGGCGGCTGGATCGAAGATCGGCTGGAGAAGCTGGTTCAGGTCGTCGGCCGGGATGCGTCGCTTTTCCATGGCCGTCTTCTTGTCGATGAGGCCTTCGTTGACCAGGTCGACAGCGATACGGACAGCGGCGAAACCGGTTCGCTTGGCGTTTCGAGTCTGGAGCATCCAGACCTTGCCACGCTGCACGGTGAACTCGATGTCCTGCACATCTTTGTAATGGTTTTCGAGGGTCTTGCCGATCTCATCGAGCTGAGCGAACGCTTCAGGAGCGTCGTCAGCGA
Organism: uncultured Planctomyces sp.; assembly: GCA_937904325.1. Lineage (GTDB taxonomy): Bacteria > Planctomycetota > Planctomycetia > Planctomycetales > Planctomycetaceae > JABMPE01. The sequence continues at coordinate 2,580 of CALGTK010000280.1, read as the reverse complement.
GCGTTTCTTCGATACGTTTTGGCGTTCGCGTTCCGGCGACGACGTCTTCGCCCTGAGCATTGATCAGGTAGTCGCCGCAGAAACCTGGGAGACCGACTGAGCAGTTTCGTGTCAGGCCAACGCCTGTCGCACAATCGTCGCCGAGGTTTCCAAAGACCATCGCCTGAACGTTGGTCGCGGTGCCCCAGCTATGGGGGATGCCGTACTGACGACGGTAAACCACAGCTCGATCGTTGCCCCAGCTTCCGAAGACGGCACCGATGCAGCCCCAGAGCTGTTCCATCGGATCGTCCGGGAAGTCTTTGCCGGTTTCGTTTTTAATGACAGCTTTGAACTGCGTCACGATGTCCTTCAGCGTGTCGATGCTGAGGTCTTTTTCGTGATCGACACCGGCAGCTTCGCGCGCCTTGTCAAGAATGTCTTCGAAGTGGTCCGGATCGTTCTTGCTTTCCGGCTTCAGACCCAGAACGACGTCGCCGTACATCTGAATGAGGCGGCGGTAGCTGTCCCATGCGAAGTGCTCGGCACCGGCTTGCTTGATCAGAGCGTTAACCACGTCTTCGTTGATGCCGATATTGAGGACGGTGTCCATCATGCCTGGCATCGACTCACGAGCACCCGACCGGCAGGACAACAGCAGCGGATTTTCCGAGTCACCAAACTTCGCGCCCATGACTTCTTCAGCCTTGGCAATCGCGGCTTCTACCTGCTCTTTCAGGCCTTCCGGGTACTGTCGGTCGTTATCGTAGAAGAGATTGCAGACTTCAGTTGTAATCGTGAACCCGGCAGGCACTGGCAAGCCGATGCGGCTCATTTCTGAGAGGTTTGCACCTTTGCCGCCCAGGAGCTCTTTCATCGTGGCATCGCCGTCGCCAGAACCACCACCAAATGAATAGACGAATTTCGTGTCTGTCATCGGAATCAATCCTCTCCAGCCCTTGCGAGCTTCATCAAACAACGTTCTGTTAATTCTGCTTAAGTAATCCTGCTCAAAATGGAGCCAGAGTTCGAAACTCGAACCGCCCCACTGTCTCGTCTAGAAAATCTGTCTCGTCTAGAAAATCTGTCTCGTCTAGAAAATCTGCGTCGTCGCGAATTCTGGTCCCTGAGAAGCTTCGGAACCTGAGCGGCACCAGCTAACTCCGGGCGTCGGATGGCTTTATGCCGAATCCGAAAACAGCATGACTGGCCTGGACATGTCGATCCGTCCAAATCCTGTCTGGTTCAAATCAGCCAGCACCTATGAATGTTCGGACCCTACCGATTTCCCATAAACACCAACTATCAAACAACATGTGACTCCGAGTCTTCACGGTCGCTCAAGAGCGCCTGGAATCAGCGCAAATCACGCGTCGAAGTTGCCCGGAACCTAACACCGGCCCATGCAATCGTCAACCAAATGGCCACCGTTGGAGCAGGCGGTAGATCGGACGTTGACATACTTTCCAGCAGTAAATCTGCATGTTCGACATCTCGATTGCCAGTTATTGCGGCCCCGGCCCTGATGGACTACTCGAAACCGGTGACGTCTGCATCGCGGTATCTTTGAGCCAACTGATGCCTCTCGGAATTCCGTCTACGAGCATCGAGCTGTAGTGGTCTCCGTCCGGTACTGATTCTAACTTACAAGGCGTCCCTTGTGCGTTCAGCCGTTCGGCGAACTCACGACTTTCAGCAAACGGCACATTGGTATCGCCTTCGGCGTGGAAGAGAAACACCGGACATTTCAATGAACGTAAATGCCGTTGCGGTGATCCCTGTCGAACAAACTGATCGACTTCCGACATCAGAATCTCGACAAGCGGATTCGCGATATATTCCGACAGGCGTTTTTCGACATCAATACACGGAGCGTAAGCAATGCAGCCAGCGAGCCGGCTTTCGTGCTCAGCAAACAAGAGTGAGAGTGTTCCCGCCGAACTGTGACCGGCCGTAAAAATTCTTTCGTGATTGATAGCCGGAACTTTTTGCAGCAGAAACTCCATAGCGTTCCGAGAATTCACCAGGCCTGCGTGAGCCGCGCGGAACCGGTCGTAGGCCGCTTTACTTTCCATTTTCGAGGGATCGTCCGAAGCAATCGGCCCATCAAGCGAATATCCCAGCACGGCGAATCCCTGCTTCACGTAAGGGATCGTTTCCGACTGGTAAGATTCGTCATAGCAACCGTTGCCTTCGAGTAGTGTCGTCCCCGCAGCAGCAATCATCACACACGGCAGGCTTCCGCGCTCATGAGTGCCGCTGGGGAGATACAGGATCATGTCCATTCGCGAGCCAGGCAGCGAATCGTCATCGCGAGTCTTTTCCTGATCGAGACCTACAATGGCAATCTCGTAAAACACAACTCCGGAGACCGTAGAGGCTCTCCGTCGACCAGGTTCAGGAAACGTCGGAATCTCGACCGTATCAATGGAAAAAAGTTTGTCGTCGGCCGTCTGGAAATTACCTGCTGAAACGCTGTCTGGAACTATTTCCTGTGCATCGACGGAAGATGCGACGATTGTCCTGTTGCCTGAAAGTTGAGCATCAACCGTTCCGCCTTTTGCTCCGTCAGCCGCATCGTCCGGATGGCGTGGTAGCCCC
>CALGTK010000279.1 GCA_937904325.1 uncultured Planctomyces sp. | reverse complement strand
GCGATCTTTAACACTGTGCTGTCCGAAGATCAAATTGCCCGCCAGTATGACGCGGGAATAGCTGATGGTCCCTATCCAGTCGATACTCACTACGTCATCGATGGCTTTGTGGCGGACTTGCAGTTGGACGCACTGCATCGTGAAATCCGGTCCACGGGTAATCTGACCATTACCGGGCGTGACGCGGATGGGACTCCCCTGACCAACGCGACAGACAGCTCACCGACAGTTCAGATTCAGGCGCATGTCGAGATCGCAGATCTGACAACCGGCCAGCTCACAGTCACAACCAATGGCGATATTCATCTGTCAGAGGGAGTCGATTACATCCGTGAAAAGATTGACGGGACTTTCAGCTATGCTCAGGCATTTACAGATGCCGGGACGAACGGTCGCTGGCTGACCACAATTTCCGACAGTGACGAACAGAGAATTGTCAGAACCGTTGCTGAAGGTGAAGCCGTCTGGTTTGGTGCGAACGATGTACGTCTCGAAGGAGACTGGAACTGGGTCGAAGGACAGGTCCTCACAACACCATTCTATCTGGGTGATTATCGAGTGGGAAACCTTCTGATGGAAGGCAGCGAAATCCGCGAGGCCCTGGCCGATGTCTACACCAACTGGGCTGTTGATCCTCAGGGATTCCAAACACAACCCGTCAATTCCTACAGCAACGAACACTTTGCCGTCATGCGCAGTGATGGTTTCTGGGATGATGTTGCCCCGGTCTGGGATGCACCCAGCGTTCAGAGTGATCAGGTCTCCTGGCTGGATGCCGTTCGACAGTACGACCCGGTGGGATTCTGGCGTCTGGGAGAAGCCGCAGGAGAGATCACTGCCGTTGATCTGAACAACACGATCAACGGAACCTATTCGGGTGTCACACTGGGTGTGGCAGGAGCCATTTCCTACGACGGAAATACGGCGGCTGGATTTGGCGACGCGGCGTCGAACAGCCATGTGTCAATCCCTGATGATACACGACTGTACGGCCATCGGGCGCAGACCGTCACCGGCTGGTTTCAGGTCGATGATCTCGATGCAACATGGCAGGCCGTTTATTTCAAAGGTGATTCGGGAGACGATGCGACGGACTACGGTCAGAGTCAGTCCGGAACGAATCGTGAAAACACCTTCTGGGTGAATTCCAGCGGACTGGTCCACATGGCCATGTCGCTGCAAGGCAGCAGCGGGCAGCTGACTCTGTCCAGTCAATCAGGTCTCATTCAGCCAGGTCAGTGGCATCATTTTGCCACAGTGATCGATGCAGAACATGGTGAATTAAAGATTTACCTGGATGGTCAGCCTGTCGCGCAGGGTGTGATTCCTTCTGGAGATGCAATTCATGACACGAGTGGTGACTGGCGGCTGGGAAACAGTCCTTCCGGAATGTCCAGTCTCCACGGCCTGCTGGATGATTACGCGATCTACAACACTGTTCTGACCGCTGACCAGATTGAAAAGCAGTATTCTGCCGGAATTTCCAGCGGTGACAGCGAGGTTCTGTTCTGGCAGGGAAATTCAACAGGAGCAGCTGTCGATGGTGCCTATACGAACTGGAATACGGGTGAACCCAACAACAATAATGGTGGCAACAGCGAAAATCATGTGGAGCTGAAGGTCTACACAGATTCTGCCGGCACTGTCAGTTCCTACTGGAATGATGTCACGGATGATCAGCAGCAGTACTACGTGCTGAAAACCCTTGATGTGGACGGCAACCCGTCTTTCGAGCTCCGACTAAACGAGGCTGACACGGAGGGGCAGAAGTTCACCTGGCAGGAAGCTCTGGTGGATGCGGAAAATCGCGGGGGAGTGGTTGCCAACATCACCAAGCGGCAGGACGAAGAACTTTTTATTCAGCTCGTGAAGGAAGCCGAGTTGCTCGCACAGGAGGTTCAGGTTTCTGTCTGGGTCAACGCAACCGACGAACTCATCGAAGGGCAGTGGCGACGACCCGTCCAGGTGCGTGGCAATCCCTATGTACTGGAAACACCACAGGGCCTGGATTTTGTGGACGGGACCTTCACGTTTGCAAATGCCTGGTTTGATGCGTATCAGCGTGGCGGCTGGGTCGCCACAGTCAACTCGGCCGAGGAGCAGGAGTCGATCGCCGCTCTGGCGGATGGCCGGGAAATCTGGCTGGGAGCCTCCGATTCGCGTTCCGAATCCTTCTGGCACTGGCTGGAGCCCGCTTACCGCGATGTCCCGTTCTGGAAGGGCGATGGTACCGGAACGCCTGTGGATGATGCCTTTACCAACTGGAACAACCTCCCGAACGACAATTATCCCCCCGAGCCCAACAACGATGGAGGCAACGAGGATTTTGGTGAACTTGGAACAAACGGAGGCTGGAATGACCTGCCCGTCACTTCGACACGTCCTTACATCGCTACGACACGAGTCATCAGAGGGGCTGGACAAACCAGTACACTGGGACAAACGATGCGGGTTGCCAGCATCACTTCGTCCGCCGGCAATGTGTGGCTTGACGCACCGGGCGATGTTGAGATTGATGGCGTCATCCAGACGGGAGCCGAAAACACGTTCACATGGAATGGGACGGGACAGGTCTTGAATGACACGGCGGATCCCGGTTCCCCGTCAGACTTACAGATTATCAGCGCCTCGCTGCAACTCGCAGGTATTGGTGGACTGGGCAGCAAAACAGTCCCGCTTCATACTCAGGTGCAGTCCCTTCACGCCTTCGTCCCGATTCATTCCATCTACGTTCGGAATGAAGGAAATCTGGATGCAGGGGATCTGGTAGTTCACAAAGGCGATTTGCAGATCGTCACCGAAGGGGCCCTGGAGATCGACGGTCCGCTGTCCGTGGAAGGTGGCGGCTACGTGAATCTCGTCGCCAACGGCTCCAAAACAGTTCTGGGTATGATCGAAGGTGAATTCACACACGCAGAAGCCGCTGCCGACGCCATAACCCGAGGCGGTCGCCTGCCCGTGATCCTGACTGAAGAAGATCAGCAAGCCGTCGAATATGTTGCCGATGGCGATATGGTCTGGATCGGTGCCACGGATGAGGCCCGGGAAGGTGACTGGCAGTGGTCCATCGACGCGGGCACAAAGGAGTCATTTTATGCAGCGCCGGTTCAGTTCTGGAATGGCAATGAAAACGGTTCACCCGTCAACAACGAGTATCAGAACTGGAACATCGGCGAACCGAATAATTTCAACGACAACGAAAACCACATCGAAATGTATGTCGACGGGAAGTGGAATGACATCAATCAGGATGTGTCGCGGCGCTACGTCCTGGAAACCGATTCCGGACTGCGTCTCAGCAGTTCACCAATGACTTATTCGCAGGCGGTGTCTGACGCGATCGTTCAGGGAGGCCACATCGCCAGCGTCAGATCAGCGGCAGATCAGCAGGCGGTCTTCGCAGCGGCAGTCGGCAACAGTGTCTGGATCAATGCCACCGATGAAGGTCATGAAGGCGAGTGGTGGCGTCCGGTCTCGGGCTATCCCGTTAATGGACACTATGAGAACTGGGCCGAGGGACAGCCCGACAATTATCAGGGGCTGGAACACTTTGGAGGTCTGCGTGTTGATGGAACCTGGAATGATTTTACGGCGGAAAACACACTGCCGTACGTCCTCGAATATGACACCAGTCTGATTGTCGGAGCTCCGGTATTTACGCACGGGGGTGACGGCAATATCAATCTGGTCGGAAGTGACGGGGTCCGCATCGAAACAGAAATGCAATATATTCCCGGCAGCGATGTTCATTTTCGCGGACAAGACAATCAAGTGAACTACGCCCAGGCGAAAACAGACGCCGCACTGCGGAATGGCTGGCTGGCGGTGCTCACCAGCGACCAGGCCATTCAGACAGCTCTCACCGCAATAGACGGCCGTACGGCCCTGGCGGGTGGCACTGATGAGGGACACGAAGGCGACTGGAGATGGGTGGATTCGCCGATGCTGCCCGAGGACGGCGTTACGTTCTGGTTGAATGGCGAGGAACAAAACGGACTGCCGGCCTACTGGAATAACAGTTCCCCCAGCCCCGAACCTAACGGTGGGGTGAATGAGAACATTCTCGAAATCGAAAGCGACGGCAGCTGGAATGATCTGGCTGCGGGTGATCCACGCAATGGCTACCTGTTGCAGCGGCCCAGTGTCTACACCGGAGGATACGGACAGATTGTGATTACAGCCGGAACCGCATATGACAATCAGCTGCGCCACGGCAGTAACACCGCCGATATCTGGATGCAGGACGGAGCCTCTGTGACCAGTGAGCATGGCAACATTGTGATGCTTGCCGCCCAGGATATCTGGCTGAGTAATGTGGCCACGTCCTGGAAGACAGATGCTGCTTCACGAATAGGAGACGTTCTGCTCGTGGCGGATTACGGCGGGATCGAAAGTACATCTACAGACGCCGGCGGTGTTATTTACGACAACCTCACAGGTGCTCGCCGCAATATTGTTGGTCAACACCTGCTGCTGGCTGCAGAGGGTTCACAGAACGATGCTGCGCAGGGGATCGGCTCCAGACAAAGCCCACTGCAGACGCAGGTCCGTTCGATCTCAGCCACGACCGACGGTGGCGATATCGCCATCAATAATCATGGTGAGCTTGTGATCGGATCCCTTGAGCTGCAGATCGAAGGATTTCTGTCTGAGATTGGAACATGGCAGTCGGTCGTTCCGGACGGAACGTTGCCGGCACGCACAAGTAAACTGCTGGACCATCAGCCGACCGACAATGTTCCCGGACTGTTTCAAATGAGTGGACTGGTTGTTCTGAACTTTACCGAAAACAGTTCGGAAACCGCCTCGATTTCTGTAAACAGCACGCAGGGGCTGACTGTTTCGCCCGATGTTCCAGTCATCAATCTGGAAGCCGGTGATATCAGATTGAGCGCTCTTGGAAAGGCATCAGATTCCCTGGAGCAGAACGCACAAACGTTAACCGTCTCAGACGACATCCGGATCCATGCCGCAGCCGGTACAGGAGCCATCCATCTGCTGCAGGGGCCCGCGGATGAACCACGTTCGCTTCCGTTGCCGATCGAGACAATACTCGACAACTTCCAGCTCGAAACCACTGGCTCTTTCGAAGAAGGCAGCCCGACACAACTGCAGATTTCTCCTGCAGACAGCGCTCAGGTGGAAGACCCCGCCCTGCGGTATTTTTTCTCACTCGACAGACAGGTCCGGGATTCTGCAGTGACCGCTGATGGCGTTACGGATAATGCTCAGGCATTTACGTTTCCCCAGAACGGAAACCCGATGATTTATGTCCGGGTTCTTTATCCGGGCGGCCCATATTCCGATTTTGCAGATCGTCTGACGATCAGAAACACCGCACCCGCCAACCTTGAGCTGCTGGCAGGTCCGCAACTTGCCACACCAGATCAAACGACCACGCTGAGCGGTCAATTCTTTGAGGCCGGCACGTTTGACACACATCAGGCTGTGATCGCCTGGGGAGATGGACATGTCGACAGGCTGTCCATTCGTTCCGATGAGACGGAAACCAGTACGTTTACACTGCAGCATAACTACAGCCAGAGCGGAACTTTTCAGATCGATGTGCGGATCATCGACAATGACGGCGAGTTCACCGAACAGTCAACCCGGTTGGAACTGGTGGGACTGGTGGGACTGCGTCAAAGCGACGACGCAGCCGGACAGGTGGAAACCAGGCCCGGCGCAGATTCGTTTCCTGCCATTCTCAGCGTGTCCGCACAAAGGAATCTAAGTGCCAGTGAACTCACCGACTGGGACGCACTGGCCATGGCTGTGTTGGAATCGGAACGGATGGACGCGACACGTTTCAGTTTTAGAAATGCCCCTCAGATGGAACTGGCACGTCTGCTGCAACAGATTAGTCTCGATCATGCAGCGTTGATCAAACAGATCAATCAGGCACTGAGAGAAAATCAGCTTGACGATCTGGATGGGGTCATTGATCAGCCCCCCACCAGTACTGAGTCGATCCACCGAATAACGAGACTGGTTCTGGAACTTCTGGGACCACCACTGGTCACCGATTCCGATCAGGTGAATGAATTGCGGGACTCACTGCAGAAACTGCAGAAACAACTCGAGCAGTCGGAATCACGGAATGAGACTCCACGCGAGAACTCGGAGAAACCTCAGAAATCGGATCGAAATCCCCCCCGCGATCGTCCGCGAGATACGGCTTCAATTCGGTCAGATTCAAGGTCTGAAAGTTCGCGGGAAAAATTTCAGTTCCTGCCTTTTGAGGACGGAAAAACCCGATCTGTGCAGAAATCCGTCAACGCAGATACTGCCCAGCAGAGGAAAAAGGAGCAATCGGCGGCTCAGGTACGCGGAGACAGAGATGTCAGAAAACGGCAAGACACAGCGGCAGACTGCGACAGTCAGGCATCCGAATCGTAAAGCAGGCTGGAAAAGCCTCTTCCAACGGTCGAACGACAGGATCATGGAACGGGATGGGACCATGCCGCGGAATTCTTGCGGTTCAGTTCACAAACGTAAAAACGATCATTACGGAAAGAGTTGCCGGTCTTGCTTTAAGTTCTCCAGCCACTTCCGCTTACCGTGCGAGGGGACGCTACGGATTGTCAGGATCGCCGCGACTCGGGAATCGAAATGAACACGAATCTACCTTGGGTTTTGTCGACCGACGCGCGCACGGTTTGATGCATTCGAGATCGGAGTGGCCATTATCTCGCCATCGATCAGACGACAACGCCTTGCGTCCAGCCCGAATTGATTGACGACCTGAAGTGCCACCAAGCATGCGATGGACAGTTTTTTGGCGCGGCAATGAAGTGCAAGTTGGTATCCATCGTTCTGCTCTGTTCGCGATGGGTGCATTTCAGGAGGCTTTCCTGAACGCGTCTGCCTTGGTTCTGGCTTCCGTCGGAAGATCAGGTTTTCCTGATTCTTCGTAGAGCGTTGCCACTCGGCGATAGAGGCCGTTTGAGATGCCGGTTCGGCCGTTCTGGTTGATGAAGGATTCGAGGTTCTTCAGGGCGGCCTGAAGTTGCTCGACGGCTTCTTCCGGGCAATTCTGGCGTCGTTGCAGGTCGGCAAGCGTCCAGCCGGTGCGGGCGACCTGGAGGAGGGCATTCGCCGGAGCCTGGTCGCTGAGTGACTGCCAGTCGGTGATGGCGGCCTTGAGCAACCGCTCGGCCTGTTCTGTGTTTCGCGTCAGGGAATGGTGTGTGCCGAGTTTCAGGCGGGTCTCGAATCCCGGGTTCGATCGGGTGAGAAACATCCGGCGTTCGGAAAAGATGTGACTACATGAATTGGCGAGATGAAGTTGCGATACACCCAGAAGTAGCACGGCCGCCGGAAGCTACGGAAGTGCAGTGGCATACTCCACAGCCATTGCCGGACGGTCTCTTGCCGGTTGAGGCGTTTCGCAAGGCACAGAACAAGTGTCGGGCAGTGGCCAAACGAATTGATCTCGCCTGCTCTCAGCCAGGTGGCCGCTTACTCCGACCATTCTTCGAATTCTCGGGTAGAATC
>CALGTK010000278.1 GCA_937904325.1 uncultured Planctomyces sp. | reverse complement strand
GGGACGGGTGACGGTCGGCGAACTAATCACCACAGAAATCCAACTCACAAACGAATCATGGAGACCGGCTTATGATCTAATGCTCTGGTTAATCGGGCTTCAGAAATCGATCCAGCTTGAGTCAGCCTTCACAGCAATTCCCAGACTGGCTCCTGGACAGACAGCCGTGCTGCCGCTCGAACTTCGCCCGATGCGGCGCGGCGTTTACAAGCTGCCTTACCTCAGGCCGCACAGCACTTTTCCGTTCAACCTGATGCGGAGCGGCGCGACTCAGTTTCCGCTCAAGCCATTAATCGTGATACCGCAGTTTCGCGTTCTGCAGTCAATCGATGTCCCAGTCGGTCTGCGCTACCAGCCAGGCGGCGTCGCACTCAGTTCTAACGTTGGCGAATCTCCCGAATACATCGGCAACCGGGACTACGTCCCTGGGGAGCCAGTAAGACACCTCGATTTCCGAAGCTGGGCCAGACTCGCTCGCCCGGTCGTTCGTGAGTTCCAGGAAGAATACTACTGCCGCATTGCGTTGATTCTGGACACCTGGATTCCCAGGCGTCGAATGCCAAAAGAAGGATTTCCAGAACTCGAATCTGCCATCAGTCTTTCCGCTTCGATCGCCGATTCGCTTTCCGCGACTGAACACTTGATCGATATCTTCGCGGCTGGCCCCGAACTTTACGTCTTCCGAGCCGGCCGACAGCTCGCGCACTTTGACAACGTGCTTGAGATTCTGGCGTCTGTCGCACCGTGCGACAAAGACCCGTTCGGCAAAGTCACTCCAGCAGTTGCGGACGAGCTGACGTCAATCACGACGGCAATCTGCGTGTTTCTCGACTGGGACGATTCACGCGAAGAATTGGCTCGAACAATTGTCGAAGCCGGGTGCCAGTTGAAACTGATCATCGTCCGAAACACGCCAACTTCGAGCCCACTGCCCGGTGATCTTGGCGAAGTCGTTGTCCTGACCCCTTCGCAGATTCAAAGCGGAGGCGTCGAAACGCTTTGAACGAATCCACCGCCAAATCTCAACCGCAGAGGAGCCAGCAGCTTCGAAGAAGCAGCCGCTTGTTCAGCAGTGCCCGCAGGCTGACTGCCGCAGCAACACGAATTCCATTGCAACGATGGCTGGCTTTCTCGCTGATTGCACTCGAAGCATTCACTGTCGGCTACCTGTCAAAAACGATCGTCTATCCTGCGATGATCGTCGTCGTCGCAATGTACGGAACCGTTTCGAGCCTCCGCTTCAACATGGATCGACAACGAACGTACGACATCATCGCATTGATGGCGATGATCTTTGTGGTCAAATACATGGTCACCCCGGACGATCCCCGATATGACGAGCTGATTCCAAGCCAATCGATAGGATTTACACTGGCTCAGTATGTCCTGGCGATGCAGAGCGTGCAGTTCTTCCTGAAAAGACGCGACGACCGGTTGCCATTCAGCTTTCCCGGCATCGGTGTCATCGCTCTGGTCTGTGCCACGATGGTGTCTCGAGAAAGTGGTCATCGCAGCGACGTCCAGACGATGTGCGTCGGGTTCGCCATTCTTTCAGCTCTCTATTGCGATGCTTCGCGACGTTTCATCAAGGTCGTGCCGGCTCGGCGTCGTGGACGACCGATCGCAACGGTGCTCGTTCTGATCCTCGTCGGAAGCCTCGGCTGGTTCATGGCATCTTCGATGCACAAGTACGAACGACATGTCGAACGACTGGTCAACCAATTCCTTCAAAAGCCAAACGAGTCTACAAGTATCGGCTTTTCAGAATCCGCCACGCTTGGCTCGGTGTCGCTACAGAAGGATCGAAACTCGCAGCAGGCCGCCTTACGAGTGGTCTCTTCCGTCGAGCCGGGATACTTCCGAGCCAGAGCGTACGATACTTACGAAAATCGAAAATGGCTATTTAACATCGACGGCAGCGCAACCTACCCTCAAGGCTCAGTCCCCAGCGCTGCCAGATCAGACACTCATACCGGCCAGGGATTCCAGATCGCTCGCAATACCAAGCCCGGAACTCAGAAGTTTGAAGTCTGGCCAGACATAGACCTCGGGGACACATTCGCTGGCCCACTGAGAACATCCTGGTTGTTTGCAGATGCCAGAATTGTGACAGTCGACACGTATGGCGTGATGAGATCAAGCGAGGCCAGAAGCGGAGTGCCGTACACGCTGCTGGTCAGCGACGCTCGGCCTCGCTCGGACAAGAACGTGAAGGAAGCCTCGACCGAATCTGCGCCGCTGCTTAAAGCGAAGATCAGCCTCGAACGGCTGGCAACGCCTCCGGATTGGGCTCGGCAGAATAAACAACTCGTTGATTTAGCAGATTCACTGTTCAAAAACTGCGAAACCGTTGACGAAAAAATGGCTGCTACCCGTCGATACTTCAAAGAAAACTACACCTACAGCCTGCAGGTTACTCCCCCAGCGAAGCCAGGCCGCGAGCCACTCGAATGGTTCCTGCTTGAACAACCGCCGGCTCATTGCGAATACTTTGCGTCCGGCACAGCTATCCTGCTTAGAATGGCGGGCGTGCCCTGCCGCTACATCATCGGCTTCGTCGTATCTGAGCAGAATCAATACAGCGGCGAATGGGTCGCTCGCAACGAAGACGCCCATGCCTGGGTCGAGGCTTACGACGAAACCATCGGCTGGGTCACGGTCGATTCGTGTCCTGCTTCCGGCGTTCCTGATAATTCGTCCGTCTCGTCGTCGACGCAGCTCTACGAATACCTGCGAGGCGAATTCCACCGAATCCGAACTGACTGGCAACAACGTGGCTTCGCGTCGATCCGAGCCACGCTGAAGGCGATCATTCTGTCACCGATCGGCCTCGCTTTGATCTCAATAGTGACGCTGTTCGCAACAGGAATCCTGCTCCGACTCTGGCAACAGCATAGACATGTCGACCGAGCGGCTTACACAGCCTCGACTCCGATCGTCGAGCAACTGCAGACATCGAGGCAGAAAATCGACGTTACATTGAAACGTGTCTGGAGAGTACGACTGCCAGGCGAAACTGTCGATCAGTACGCTCAACAGCTTGCAAACGGGGCTATCGATCAGCACGATCCGCTCACCAAAGCAGCGGACTGGTACAGGCAGTACGCTGAGTTGCGTTTTGCACCAGGTCCCGACCATAGATCGGTTATCGACATTGCCGCCCGAGCCAGCCAGCTCGCAACAGTTTTGCGAAAACGCGTGCGGCAGCCCGACGAACATCAAGACAACGCCTGACGCGGAAAAAGAATGGGCCACGACGACTCGGCAATTATCCAACCTCAGTGGAAGAAGACTGAGGTGTTCGGACTAATCATGATGCTAACCGGGCTGGCAGTCTTCACGGCACTTGCAGCACAGCTCGGCACACCTTCTGTGCAACGATTTGACGAAACAGTCGTGCGAAGTCTTCGAAATGCCGAAGACCTGGCACAGCCGATCGGCCCGGCCTGGTTCAAGGAACTGGCCAGAGACTTCACCGCGCTGGGTGGGTACGGAATTCTATCAACAATTACGCTCCTTGTGACGACATTCCTGCATCTGGAACGCCGCCCGGCTCGTGCCCATTTTGTCGTCGTCGCAATCGTCGCAGGCTACTCGCTCAGCATGACCCTGAAAGCGCTGATCGCCAGGCCTCGGCCGGACATCGTCCCCTGGCTTTCGCACGTCCACTCGTCGAGCTTTCCAAGCGGTCACTCGATGATGTCGGCCGTCGTGTATTTATCACTCGGGCTGATGCTTTCAGACCTGACTTCCCGTCGTCTGGTCAAAACGTTCGTCGTTGTCGCACCGCTGACCATCTCAGCCCTCGTCGGTCTCAGCCGGGTTTACATGGGAGTCCACTATCCCACTGACGTCGTCGCCGGCTGGTGGCTGGGCATCAGCTGGTCACTCGCCTGCTGGCTCGCCATCCGCCGCTGGCGAGCCTTCAGAGAAGTCCGCAAGGCTCTGTCAATTGAAAACGAAAACGCCACCTGAGCGAATCATTACACCCGCCAGTGCTGTCTTTTTGAACGCAGCGGTTCCAGAGTCGGAGAACACAGCAAACAACGGAAACGACTCTCCGTTTCTCTGCGAATCCTCTGCGTTCACCCAATCTCGAATAACAGCACCGTGTCAAATCGTTACTCATGCTCGAACAGCACGCAGATTGGCGACGGAGTGTGGACGTTGCTTCGGTTGTAGGTCAGCTCGCCGGTTTCCTGATTGACCTCAAACACAGAAAGGTTGTGTGAATCCTGACCGGCGGCAATCAGCCAGCGACCGTCTGGGCTCAGGTTGACGTTTCGCGGCGTTGCTGCACGGACATTTTCGCGTTCGACGAAAGTCAGTTTGCCGGTTGACTGGTCGACCCTGAAGACCGTAACGGTGTCGTGACCTCGGTTGGCGGCGTAGACGAAGCGGCCGCTCGGATGAACTCGGATTTCTGAGCAACTTTTGAACTTTTCTTTTTCCAGTTCGTCCTTCGGTACGGTCAGCACGGTTTCATTCGCAGTCATCGTGCCGGCCTTTGCGTCGTAGTCAAAATGAGTGATGCTCAGATCGAGTTCGTTGAGCACGTATGCCCATTTGGCATTTGTGTGAAACTTCATGTGGCGAGGTCCGCCGCCGGGAGGCACGACTCCGTATCCGTGTTGCTCGACTTTCGACTTCGCGGTGTCGACTTCGTAGATCACGACTTTGTCCATGCCGAGGTCCGGGACAAACGCAAATCGTTCGTCCGGAGAAAATCCCGTCCAGTGAGCATGCGAGGCGTTCTGGCGAGTGCCAGTGACTTTCGAACCGGCTCCGTGCTTGACGATTTGAGTACGCTCTTTGATTGATCCATCTTTGTTAACGGAAAAGACGGCCGTCGAACCGGCGCCGTACTGCGCGGTCAGAATTGTTCGACCTGTTGAATCGATCGAAACGTGAGCCGCTCCGCCATCGCCGATCTCAACAGCGTTCTGAAAACTGAGCGTCGCTTTGCCTTTAGTTTTCTTAATCTCGTAGGCCGCGACGACCGCTTCACCTTCGAGACTTCCGACAGCGTAAATGTGCTGGCCGTTCGGGTGCATGGCTAAGAAACCTGGACGACCGATTTCCGCTGCGAGTTCTGACTCCGAAAGTCGTCCTGTCTTTAGATTCAGCGTGCAATGGTAAATCCCCTTGCTCGGCTTACCGCCAGTCCCAATCCAGACATCAATCGATACAGGTTCGTCCGCGGCGGACAATGAAGCTGCATTCAGACCAACCAGTACGGCAGGCAGGACACACAGCAACGCAACGGCAGCACGGTCAATCAAAGTCAGCACGGCACTTCTCCTTAGCGGTTGAATTTGCAGGGGCGTCAAATCATGACGACGCGGCCCCGCATCATTCAACACAGTGCGAAGGATTGGCTGCAACTACCTTCCGCAGGCGCCGCAGGCTGCATCAGTCGCTCCGCACGTTCCGCTGCCGCAACATTCGGCACACGGTCGTTTTTTCTGCATCGTGAAGGTGCCGTGGTCTTTGTTCTCGGCCGAGTAACCAGCGATGAAGTCGGTCGCGGTCGCATTACCGCTGTAGCTGTACAAGCCACCAGCTAGCCAGCCGAGATCGGCCTCACCCTGCAGCGCGTACGCCGTACCGTCATCGGTCACGAGTAACGGCAAATCAAATTCAAACGGAATAACGGCCGCGTATGTCGCGTGAAAATGCGCGTCATAGTAGCCCTCGCCCTGCTTGGTGATGATCGCTCGTAAGCCACCGTGGTGTCCGTTGTAGTCGCTTTGCCAGGCTCCTTCCCAACAGCCGGCCAACTCCTGCTCAGGGTACGCATAACGATTCGCGGCCTGCCATTGTCGTTCAAAACTGCAGCCCGTCAGGATTACTGACAATGCGACCAGAACAAAAGCAACTGACAGACGAATCGCCGGTGCCATTGCCGTATTTCTCGTCTTAAACCGAGTCAAAGATACAGTGTTTGCCATAATCGTCGAGCCACTAATCTCATCGATATTCGTCTGAAAGTGTCAGCATTAATTCAGGTCCATCCGTGTCTGCGAACCCTTCACGCTCGCCGCTGACTACCGCGGTGTCCCTCCCAATCGATCGGAAAAAACGGAGTGACCCCATTAATACCCAGCCACCAATCATCAAACACCCCCCATCACCCCTGTTCTTCCATACCTGCGAAGTCGGTGCCGTCGATTACTGCCAACGACGATCGCCGCAATTGACCGCGTCTGTACTAAACAGTAACTATTACAGGCTATCGGAGGCCGATCCGAAGTAGAACGGGCTGACTTCACTGACCGGCACCCCTTGACGATTCCCCATCATTAGCCGCGTCTCGCTGTTCTGGCGGGAGCCTGGAAGCCATGCCGCTGAAAGTCGCTGACCCATCGAGCGAGCCGACTCTTAATCTTACGCCGATGATCGACATCGTTTTTCTGTTGATCATCTTTTTCATGGTCGGAACTCAGTTCACCGAGCAGGAACGTCAATTCGACGTGCAGGTTCCGTCCGTCAGTGACGCGCCGCCGCTGACCAGTCGGCCGGACGAGATCATCGTTAATGTTGACGCCGAAGGTCAGGTTTCGATTAGTGACGAGCAGTTGAGTATCGCCGCGCTTGAACAGCGACTCAGCGAGGCTCGTGACAACTATCCAGATCAGTCAGTCGTTGTGCGAGGCTCTGGACCGGATCCGTATCAGAATGTGGTGGACGTGCTGACCGCGTGCCATCGTGCGAAGATCAGCCACATTTCACTAGCAAACCGACTTAGAGAGTCGCCATGATTCTGGCTGCCATCGAATTCGTCGAATGGCTGGCTTCAACCTTCGGCTCAACAACCGAAGAAGTCGAAGTGGCGTTGTGGGTCTCGCTGCTCGCGGGAATGCTGTTCGCAACGATCCACTTCATCACAATGATGGTGACCAAGTGGGGCGACAGCGATCCGACCGGCAAAGCATTTATGTGCTCGGTGCTGCTGCACCTGTCACTGGCTTTCGGAGCGGTCGCCGTTTCTCCGCCTGAGCAACTCGTGATGGCCAGCGTTGAGAAACCGTTTCAGATTCGGAAGATTCTCCTCGAAGGTGAAGAGCCGATCGAAGCCGACACTTCCGGCAACACTCCCGTCTGGGAAAAGGTGCTCAGCAAGCCGAATCAGCAACTCTCACGCAGCGATCACGCGCCGATGGAATTCGAACCCCTCGAAAGTCCGGAACGGCTTCCCGAGCCGATCACGCGACCTGATATCATGATCCCTGACGCAAGGTCGCTGCCCGAACTTGAAGTCTCGCGGCCCGAACCTCGCGACTTTGGAAACACCGGACGAAAAATCGAATCGGCAGCCCCCCGGACAGTCAACGACTCCACCGCCGAAGCCAGGCCTGACATCAACCTTCCATCGCTGTCATCGATTAAGCGCACCGTTCGCGAAAGCGGCCTCAAAGATGTCAGCGTCAAACGAACTCCGAATCGTGGTTCCGTCGACAAGATCGCTCCTGACTTCAACGCCACTCGACAGCTTGCAAAAATCGGTAAGACCGTCGATCCGACTTCGTTCCTTGAACGAGGCGTCACTGACGAGCCAATCAAACGCCGCACGGCCCCTGCTCCGTCGACGCTACAGGAAAAGACGGCAGGAACAGTTGCCGAGAACTCGACCAGCGGATCGGTCAGTGGCGGAGCGACAACTCCAAAATTCAGCCGCCTGCGAACAAGAACTCCGAAAATGGAAGAACTTGGCGGCATCGAGCGGTTTCGCCCGGACCTGACTCCGCAAGCGAAAACTCCGCTGCCGTCGCCGGTCGTCGCCGTTCGCAGCGGACTGCCGAGCCCGTTCCCGACAGACGCTCCGCAGCCGAACGTAATTCGGCCGAACTTTGAATCGGTCGATCCAGGCGTCACGACCAAGATTCCTCCGACCTACCGCCTGCGATCGCTGGCTCGGCGACAGGAAACGGCTCGTCGATACGGAGGCACCGAAGAGTCTGAAAAAGCGGTCGAGACAAGCCTGCAGTGGCTCGCGCTGCACCAGAATCCGGCCGGGTACTGGGATGCGGACGGCTTCTCGGGAATGTGCCCGGACGGCGATCGCTGCACCGGTCGATCAGGCCGAATCAAAATCGACGAAGACAAAGTCGACCGATTGAACGCCGGACTGCAGGCTGATGCCGGTGTGACGGGGCTGGCGATTCTGGCGTTCCTCGGAGCGGGCTACACGCACGAAGAAGGCCAGTACGCTGACCAGGTTGACCGAGCGTTGAGATGGCTGGTCCGCGAGCAATCTTCGAACGGCTTCTTCGGTGGCAAGGCAACTCGGTATGCGAAAATGTACTGCCACGCCATCGCCACTTACGCCATGGCCGAAGCGTTGGGCATGCAGACTGACCGCTCCAACGACCGCCGACTCCGCATCCCTCTGACCAAAGCCGTCGCATACATCATTGATGCCCAGAACAAAGATGACGGAGGCTGGCGATACCTCAAAGGGCAACGCAGCGACATGAGCATGTTCGGCTGGCAATTGATGGCGCTGAAAAGTGCCGAAATTGCCGGCGTTCAGGTTCCGGTTGCAACGCGTCAGGGACTTATCAAGTTCCTGCGCGATCGCAGCCTCGGGGATCGCAAAGGACTGGCTGCTTACCGAGTACTCCCGCCGGAGTTCGATCCTCTTCCGCCTTCGCCATCAATGACGGCCGAAGCCTTGTTCTGCAAACAGATGCTCGGGCTGAACCGTTCAAACCCACAAAGCCTCGAAGCGGTCGAATACCTGATGGACAGGCTTCCAAATCGGCAGTCAGAAGACCTCTACTACTGGTACTACGGAACGCTGGCGATGTACCAGTACGGCGGTAGCGAATGGCGAGCATGGAACACCGCCCTGCGAGACCACCTCGTTGACGACCAGCGAACGACCGGCCACGCTGCCGGAAGCTGGGATCCCAAAGCTCCCTGGGGGCCATACGGAGGCCGAGTCTTCTCGACAGCTCTCAGCACGCTTTGCCTGGAAGTCTATTACCGCTTCCTGCCGCTCTATCAGATCGGCGACGAACTTGAACGAGCCGGCAAATAAGTACGCCTCTACCGCATCTGAAAAGCACTGAGAAGCAAATTCTTCGCAGAGTTCGTCTCGACGCATCAGCGCAACACCTGAACCACCGGTACGGCAAGACACACCCTGCAGATCTGCCCCGGAATTCACGGAGACAGCCGAACGCTCTCCATTGAGAACTGTGTGCCCTGCGTGGCTCAGAAAATCTACTGAGTGCTGCTGCACCATAGCCTCTGTAGTAAATTCCCTGCTGATCGCGCAGTTGCTAACCTGTGAACTCACTTCGAAACTGTCAACTTCACTTGGGCACTCACCAGGAAACTTCATCGATGGCTAGCAAAAGAATTCTGATCGTGACGGGCGATTACGTCGAAGACTACGAAATCATGGTGCCGTTCCAGGCGTTGCAAATGGTCGGCCATGAGGTTCACGCTGTTTGCCCTGACAAGAAAACCGGCGATCAAATCCGCACCGCCGTACACGACTTCGAAGGCGATCAGACTTACACAGAAAAACCAGGGCATAACTTCACGCTCAATGCCACTTTCGATGATGTAAACGCCGCTGACTACAGCGCCCTGTTGCTGCCTGGAGGCCGTGCTCCCGAGTACCTGCGTCTTAACGAGCAGGTACTGAATGTTGTCCGGCAGTTCGCTGAAGACCGAAAACCCATCGCCGCGATCTGTCACGGAATTCAGTTGTTGACTGCCGCAAACCTGCTTCAAGGTCGAAGCTGCACTTCGTACGCTGCATGTAGCCCGGAAGTGAAACTCGCTGGCGGAACTTATGTCGAAACGGCCGTCGACAGCGTGCATGTTGACGGGAACCTGGTCACGGCTCCAGCCTGGCCCGCTCATCCAGCCTGGCTGGCCGCGTTCCTTAAACTTCTCGATGCCTGATTCGTGACGGCCTTTCAGATATCAGAGAACTTCTTAAATCGGTATTTTCAAACCCACATTAACCAAAAGGGCCAATCTCCTGGTCAACCCACAGCTTTTCATTGGAGGAGCAGTTGCCATCCTCTGCACCGCCGCTCTTCGATATGACCAGTGGTTCATCCATCAAACTTCAAAAGGCCGATGGCTGGCCAGAACGTTCGGTGAGCGGAAGGCCGTGCGACTCTGGCAGTTCCTGCTGGCCACCGGCGCCGCCTTCGGACTCTGCCTGGCAATTGGATACGTCAACCCGATGATCTGGAACGAATGACTTACGTGCTGACAATTCCGGTAATTCACCGACAGCCTGGTACAAAACTGGTAAAAAACAAGCGGTCTCAGGCTGTTCAGGCGCACGTTGACACACTTCGGCATCCACCTATAATCTGGCTACTCCGCTGTATTTAGAGCAAATCTCACGTGACCACAGGCGAACCTGAGACGTTAGGTCGGGTTCCGACAAAAGTGTCAGTAATGGCATCTACTGAATGGCTGACGCGGTCACGTTTAACGTTACAAACTGGGGAACGACACAATGGCACAGGAATTCAAAGACGCCTCTTTTGAAGAAGACGTTCTGAAAAGTGACACCCCGGTACTGGTTGATTTCTGGGCTCCGTGGTGCGGGCCTTGCCGCATGCTGGCTCCGACTGTCGACGCAATTTCAGAAGAATACGAAGGCAAAGTTAAGGTCGGAAAAGTCAACACCGACGAAAATCCACAAATCGCCACTCAACACCAGATTAACTCAATTCCCACGATGATGATCTTCAAAGGCGGCGAAGTTGTTGAGCGGCTGGTCGGCGCACTGCCTAAAGAAAAAATCACTGAGAAGCTCGACGCACACCTGTAAGCTACGGATCAGCGTACATATCGACCGCCCTGTGCTCGTTGTGAGCGAGGGTGAGTCTTCCAGACACTAACTCGCCGCAGGGAAAGGATTCCCGGAATGAGCGAGGAATTCCGCTCTCCTCATCAGCCTGATGCATGGTCGTCCGTCCCTGCCCCGCCCCAGACAACTGGCGGCAACGCAGAGCTGGACAATCTCGAAGAAGATCTGCTAGTTCAAACTGCGGAACTCGTCGAGCAGGTCCAGAAGCAACTGGCCGATCTGAATCGTCGCGAGCAGGCATTAAATGCTCAGACAGGGCAGCTCGAACAAGACAGCCGCGCGTTCCGACTGGAAAAGCAGGCACACGAGCAGCAAGTCCTGGACAAACAAGATCGGCTGCGCAGCATCCAGCAGGAGCATGACGCGCGAAGAGCGGACTTCGACGATGAGCGGGCCACAATGGCTGAACACGCGGCGACCGTTGAGCGCGACCGAACTGAATTGAACGAGCAACGGGAGCGACTCCGGCAGGAAGTACAGGCCGAACTCGAAGAACAACGTGCGGTACTGCTGGAGTCCATCTCCAAATCCGAAGCTGAGCGACAGGAGTTTTCACAATCGCAGCAGCGTCTGGTCGACCAGGAAACCGAACTGCGAGAAACTCTTGAACGCGAGCGACGGCAGCTCGCTGAACAGCAAGCCCGAATGGTCGAGCAACTCGAAACCGAGCAGCAATCGCTCGCTCAGCGTTTAGAATCTGAACGACAACAACTCGCTGACGCAATCACCACGGAGTCATTAACCGACGAGATAGTCGCCGAGCGAACCCTTCTTGCCCGCGAACGGGAAGCCCTGCAGGAATCGATCGATGATTGGCAGCAGCAGAAGCTGAATTCTGAAACAGATCTGAAGCGACGACAGGACCGCCTTGACGATGAACACCAGCGTTTCCAGCAGGAGATCGACGAACTCCGACGCCGCACGTGGGAAGAGATCGAGCAAGAGCAGACCGAACAGCAGCGTCGAGCGCATGTCGAATCCGAAAAACTCGAAGAACAGCGGCACGCTTTGGAAGCCGAGCTAAGAAAGCAGCGAGCGTTACTCGAAAGCCGGATCCGATTTCAACAGGATCACCTGGAACGTTCCCGCGAGGAACTGGAACAGGCTCGAGACGAATTTCGCAGCGAATACCAGCGAGCCAGACAGCGACTGGAAAACCTTGTTCAAATCCAGCGACAACGCGATCGACAACTTTCACGACGGCGTGTCATTCTCGAAGAGCTGAAACATTCGCTCGAACGTCAGCAAAGCACGCTGTCAAAAATTCAGAAATCTGTAGACGAACATGCGGCGCGTGAACGCGAGCGACTGACAGCAGAGCGACAATCCTGGGAACTTAAAGTTCAGACACAGACCACTGAAAACCGCAGGCAAGCTGACATGATGTCGCTGCATGCTGAGAATCTGGAGAAGCGGCGTGACCGCCTCGACCAACTCCGAGAGGACCTTGAGACGCGACATCAGGACCTGCTTCAAACTCAGATTGCCATCAACGAGGCGTGGGCTCAGATGGCCCACGTGACCGGCGACGAAGGAGCGAAAGACCGAGTCGAGCAGGCTCGTGAACAACTCGCTGACTACATCCGAAATCTAAGAGACGGACTCAACCAGCAGCGACGCGAACTCGACGAGGCACGCGCACAGTTTGAGTCTCAGAAAGAAACTTTCCGCGGTGAGAAGCAGCAGCTTACGGACTGGGTCGCCAATCGAGAGTCACATCTGCGACGCCACGAAGAACAGTTACAAACACAGTTCACACAGATCGAAACCCAGGAAACGGCCTGGCAGCAGTCACGAGACACCTGGCAGCGGGAACGTCTTGAAGCAGAGCGAATCATCCGCGATCTGCTGGCACAACTGTCACTGTCCAACGATTCGAACATCAGTGGTGCAGATTTCAGCGGACTTCCTGAAACTCCAGGCTTGCTCGCGCTGTCACGTTTCCTTGAGAATAATGCAGCGTAGCACGCCCCTGAAACAACAGGTGCCGGGCGTTCCGCGCAGCTTGCGTGTCACTGCTTCACGCGACGTTGCAATATGTCGCGTCGCTCCCTGCAGAAGATTCGATTTCGCCGGTTCACTCATCCGCCATGGAGCCTTGTCATGCGTAACCAATCGCCTCACCAGGTAACAGCAACCTTGCTCCTGACAGTGCTGCTACCGGCAACTCTTGTCCTAACGATTGCGTCCACACACTCAAACGGTGCCGACGACAAATATCGTGAGACGCGAGCAAAAATGGTAGCTCAGGACGTTGCCGGAGAAGGAATCACCAATCGACTGGTTCTTCAGGCACTAAACACCGTGAAACGGCATGAGTTTGTGCCGTCGAAACTTTTTCGCGAAGCGTACATCGATAAAGCTCTGGCGATCGGCTATCAGCAGACAATCTCACCACCGTTCGTCGTGGCTTACATGACGGAAGCACTTGACCCCAAACCAACTGACAAAGTGCTGGAGATCGGGACAGGGAGCGGTTACCAGGCAGCCGTTCTGGCAGAGATCGTCAAAGAGGTCTACTCGATCGAGATCGTACCGCAACTCAGTCGCGAGGCCGGCCGCCGGCTGAAAAAACTGGGCTACGACAATGTGTATACACTCGCTGGAGACGGTTACAAAGGCTGGCCAGAACACGCACCGTTCGACCGAATCATCGTCACATGCTCGCCAGAAAGTGTGCCGCAACCTCTGATCAATCAGCTCCGCGAAGGCGGGCGAATGATCGTGCCACTAGGCCAACGCTACCAGCAGATCTTCTACCTGTTCGAAAAGAAGGACGGCAAACTCGTTCCTGAGCGTCTTATCCCGACACTATTCGTACCAATGACCGGCGCATCAGAAGATCGTCGTCGAGTACTGCCGGACCCTGCGAACCCCCAGATCATCAACGGAAGTCTGGAGATCGACGACAACGACGACGGTAAAGTCGACAGTTGGTACTACCAGCGTCAGGCCGAACACGTGAAAGGCGACGCTCCAGAAGGAGACTACTTCGTCACGTTCCAAAACGAAAAACAGGGCCGACCGTCAAGAATGATGCAGGGAGTGGCCATTGACGGACGCAAGATCGCTTTTGTTAATCTTTCGCTTGACCTGAAACTCGAAAACATCCGTGCCGGCAGTGAGGAATGGGAAAAGCCGGCTTTCTACATTCACTTCTACGACAAAATTCGTCGCACACTCGGAGACTTCAAAGCTGGCCCCTGGCTGAGGTCTCAGGACTGGGAACGGACAGGGCGGCGTATTCCGGTTCCGATCGGCACACGCGAAGCAATTCTGCGCATCGGCCTGAACGGCGCCGCTGGGACAATGAGCGTCGACGACCTTAGACTGTCGTTCATCCCTCGATAAATTCAGTCAGCATGCTCAACAACCTGCGGTGTCGCATCAACTCGGGTCGGTGTTCCAGAACTTCCATTGCCGAACAGTTCAACTCGATAGGCCCGGTTGCGACCGCTGTGTTTAGCACGATAGAGACACTGGTCTGCTGACTCAAGCAAGTCGTTAGCGTTCAGCTGGTTAAGACCGGAACAAATGACTGATGCACCAATCGATAAAGATGTCGGCACATGCACATCGTTGAATCGTAGATCTAAAGACCGGATTGATTCCTGCAATCGGCGAATCGGTAGATCAATATCTTCGACACTGCATCCACAGGTCACGGCGACAAATTCGTCTCCGGCGTAACGAGCAACCAGATCGTATGAACGAAACTGTTTCTGGCAGCACTGAGCAACCGCGGCCAGCACCATGTCACCCCGAAGATGCCCGAACGTGTCGTTGACCTGCTTGAAATGGTCGACATCAATGATCAACAGACCAAGTGTTAAGCCAAGACGCGACGCTCTTTGCCACTCTTCCTGAAACCGTCGCTCGAAATGAGCGCGATTAGGAAGACTGGTTAACGCATCGGTTGCCGCACGAGCCAGCGCCGGTTCGAGCCGGTTCCAACTAAGCAGAACATCTTCATTCGTCATCAAAGCAAGTAGATCCGAACCGTCTCGTATCGAAACGCAATCCATTTCGGACGCCGGACTTAGATTCAAAGATTCACCTTTGTCAGCAGGCGTTTCTTCCAACTCCAACGCCACCGAGATCAGAGACTCAACGGCCCGATGATGCCAGGCCGTCAGGCCTGCATCGGATGTCGTTCGCATGGCATTCTGCAAGTCATCCGCAGAAACGATTCCCAACAAACCGCCTGCCGAATCCTGTACAAGCACATGCTGAGTTTCGTGGCGAGCGAAAACCTGCGCCAGGTCAACCAACACAGTCCCTGTAGGAACAATCGGCACCTGCCCAAGCTCAGCTCCCGTATCTCGAAGCTGACTCGCTGAACCACTGATTCTGCTATCCATTTCTCAGCTCCGGCTTCAATCTGCCTGACTCACTCGACCGTAAATACTGCCCGCTGATGACTGCGTGATGCGACACGCGCAGACCGACACCATTCTTCTGCAATTGTACATCGTCACAGAATAAGCGAGGCACGAGCAGCTTCAAAACCGTCAAATTCTGACGTTCAAAACATCACCGAACCGGCACAACGTGACACATCCTACCAGATTGACATCTTCGTAACGGCAACATTCCCGCCGAAACAAACGTCGACATCGTCACCAGATTCACGAGGCCGATCCTGATAAACACCTTGATAGATCAGTGCACCGTGATGCCTGGCAAATTCGACAGGAAGGTGTCCGCGACCAAGAGAGCAATCGATCAGTTCGGGGCACGGACTTCCCAACTTTCTCGGCTGCACCGACTCTCGCCCGATTTTCTCAGCCGATAGATCCGGCAGATTGACGTTCCAAAAGAGGCCTGGATCGATCTTACCTGCAAGAATCCGTTCCATGACCCTGCCGACCGTGTCGGCGGCGAAACCCCAGTCGAATACCCCTTCACGAGTCCTGTAATGCGAGAATGCAATGCCCGGCAGGCCGAGAAGAGCACCTTCACGAACTGCGGCCACCGTCCCGGACATGAAGACGTCGACGCCAAGATTGGCTCCCGCATTAACACCAGCCAGCACCCAGTCACAGTCGGAGGCGATTTCGCGAATCCCGACCCGAGTACAATCAGCCGGCGTACCACCAATCGCCCACCAGTCTGCCTGGTCTGCGCGAACCGAAATCGGCTCGTAAGTCGTCACGCGATGCCCGCAACCAGAATGAGCATCTTCGGGAGCAACGACGACAATCTCGCCAAAACGACTGGCCGCTGTAGCTAATGCGCTGATGCCGGGAGCAGAGATCCCGTCATCATTCGTAATCAAGAACTTCATGGGTACCTCATACGAGTATCAAACAACATGACAGGCACCTGCCAGAAAACCTTCCACAACCAACGGACAAAGACGTTCTCGTGTACAAAAAGGAGCATTTCTTACGATACCGCCTGCACTTAAATGCGGCCGCGGATGAATATCAGGCATCCGATGATGCCAGACGACTCATCTTGACGCTCAATATCGATCACGCATAGCGTGTCGAACCTT
Organism: uncultured Planctomyces sp.; assembly: GCA_937904325.1. Lineage (GTDB taxonomy): Bacteria > Planctomycetota > Planctomycetia > Planctomycetales > Planctomycetaceae > JABMPE01. Next base: position 37,298 of record CALGTK010000278.1, on the reverse strand, counting down.
CCTATGTCCCTTCCCGGCAGTTCTTGTCGAGACCCCATTCCCCTGCATCTTGTGCTGTCCTAAGCGATGGAGCGTTCCACATGTGTGGTATCGTTGGTTACGTTGGATTTCGTTCGGCTCCCGAATTTCTTCTGGAAGGCCTGCGGCGCCTTGAATATCGAGGGTACGACAGCGCCGGAATTGCCATTCAAAACAACGGTGAAATCGGAATCCGGAAGCGGAAAGGTCAAGTCAAAGAGTTGAGTCAGCTGGTTACTGCCAACCCACTCGACGGAACGACTGGCATCGGACACACGCGTTGGGCAACTCACGGTGAAACGACCGACCTGAACTCTCATCCGCACGTCGGCGGTAATGGCGAAATCGTGATCGTCCACAATGGGGTGATCGAAAATTACGCCAAACTGAAAGAGCAGCTTCAGACGATCGGCTACGTTTTCCGAACGACAACAGACAGCGAAGTCATTGCTCATATGGTCTGCCACAAATGGCTTGAGCAAATCAAACTGGGCGGCGATCCAGACTCGTCCGAAACATGCCTGAAGGCAGTCGAAGCCTCGCTGAATGAATTTAAAGGAACGTACGGCATTGGTGTCCTGTTCCGCGAATTCACAAACCTGCTGATCGCCGCCCGCGTCGGAAGCCCGATGGTCATCGGCGTCGGCAAAGATGAATACTTCCTCGCCAGCGACGCCAGCCCACTTGTCGGCTACACGGACGAAGTGATTTACCTCTCCGACAACGAACTCGCCGTCATGCGTCCCGAAGGTCTGGAACTTCATCATCGCGACAGTGGAAAACAGCAACCATCAATCCATGTGCTTGATCAAGTAGCCAACGATCTGGACCTGGGTCACTACGACCATTACATGCTGAAGGAAATCTTTGAGCAGCCCGAAGCTCTCGAAAACTGCATGCGAGGCCGCATCGACGATGACGCTGCGACCGCCAAATTTGGTGGGCTGGACCTTGACCCTCAGCAGCTTCGACAGGTCGACCGTGTCGTCCTGACTGCATGCGGAACGAGCTGGCACGCAGGGCTCGTCGGTGAGTACCTTTTGGAAGAATTCGCTCGCATGCCTACCGAAGTCGAATACGCCAGCGAGTTGCGTTACCGCAATCCGCCGATGACTCAGAACACGATGGTCTTCGCCATTACTCAAAGTGGTGAAACTGCCGACACACTGGCGGCTCTGCGTGAGTGCAAACGAAAAGGTCATCAGAGCCTGGCAATCTGCAACGTGGTCGGCTCGACGATCGCCCGTGAATCAGACGGCGGAATCTTCCTGCACGCCGGTCCAGAAATCGGAGTAGCATCGACCAAGGCTTTTACTTCGCAGGTCACCGCGCTGACATTGCTGGCGATCCACCTCGGCCGACTGCGAGGCCTCTCATATCCTGCCGGCACGAGAATGCTCAGCCGACTGCGGGATATGCCCGCCGTAATGGAACAGACACTAAGATGCCATGAACAGGTTCAGGCTGTCGCCGATAAGTATTACGGCTTCGACAACTTCCTTTACCTCGGACGTCTCTACAATTTCCCTGCCGCTTTGGAAGGTGCTCTGAAGCTGAAAGAAATCAGCTACATCCACGCCGAGGGCTACCCGGCTGCCGAGATGAAACACGGCCCGATTGCTCTTGTCGACGAAAAGACTCCCAGTGTGTTTGTCATCCCAAAGGGTGGCATCTATCCGAAAGTGATGAGTAACCTCGAAGAAGTAAAAGCTCGCAAAGGCCCGGTGATTGCTATCGCCTGCGAAGGGGACACTCGAGTCAAAGAAATGGCCGACGACGTCATCTATGTCCCGGAGGTCGACGATTTCCTGCAGCCAATGGTCACTTCAGTGCCCCTGCAGCTACTGGCGTATCACATTGCTCTGCTCCGCGGCTGCAATGTGGACCGACCCCGAAATCTCGCCAAGAGCGTTACGGTAGAGTAGACGACTCAATTCTCTGCCGAACAGAACCTCCAACAAAGTAAAAGTGGCCAACTCATTCGATGAATTGGTCGCCTTTGTTGATTCCATTGAGGTAGTTTCGTAGCAAAACCGGATTAGTGCGTTGCTGCCTGGAAACCTACGCCTACGCTCGGGCCTCGATCACGGCGAGCGACTCCTCTGCACCGATACGGGCGTCGCGAGCTTTCTCGATGATCTGACGGAAGATGTCGGCGTCTTTGACACCTTGAACTCTCAACACAGTGTCGCCTTTGGCATTCTTCAGGAGCAGGTCACCCGCGTGAAAATATTCCTGACCGGGCAGCTGCACATACTCAATCTCATTGACGTCGGTCAGCGTGACCGACTGAATCTGCCTCAAACCAATAACTGCCCATCGCTGAATCGAGCGGTTCGTCAGAACATAACGCTCGCCAGTCAGCTTGTTCAACGTATAAAGCAATACGCCGACCGGGGCAGTCGGTAGCACAAACAGCAGATTCGACAGCTTAATTCCCCAGATTGGAAATGAAAATGAGTCGTAAATTCTGCCAAGTAGACGCCCTAAACCAGTGGACGCAATAGAAGGGTACTTCGACCTGATTTCTGTTTCGCCGCTGGCGGAAACTCCGATAATCGCCGTAGCCATAAATCTCGTTCCTGAGTTTTCGACGGTAAACCGTTATCTGAGGACAAATTGCGCCGCGAAGGCTAGCAGACGCCCCCCTGCGAAACCAGCTTCCTTTGGAGCCCAGCCAGCAAACAGGAATTCGCGTTCCCGTCAACAAAAACACCGTTCAACGTCCCATGAAAAACCGCGGCTTAGCCCAGTTCATAGAAGCGGACTGCGTTGTCGTGGAAGAGTTTGTGCTGGAAGCGTTTCGAGCGGCCTTTGACAACCTCTTTCAACGCTCCGAGCCAGCCACCGAATGGTGCCGTCAGCGTGCAGACCGGCCAGTCCCCGGCAAACATCACACGGTCTTCGCCGAACGTGTCCATGCAGAAGTCCATGTTTGGCGCAAGATCGGAGGCCGACCAGTTTTCCCGATCGACAGTAACGATGATCCCCGAAATCTTGCACATGACGTTTGGCAGCGCAGCCAGCTCTTTAATGCCCTGTTCCCATTTGGCACGTAAATCTGCGTCCTCATTCTGGACGCTCAGATTGCCACAATGGTCGAGCACGAATTTCGTTTCCGGACATTTCTCCGCCAGCTTTGCCCCGTCTAGCAGATCGTCCGGTCGCATGCACAGATCGTATCTCAGGCCGTTTTTCCCGAGCATCTTTATGTTCTCAACAAACTGAGGTTCCAGACACATCCCTTTCGGACGATCGGCATCGTGCAGAACTGTGCGAACACCTTTCAGATGCGCGTTGCCGGCAAAGTTCTCGATATACGCTTTAAATTCGGATGACTGCGGAGAGCCTCCAATCACCGCTCCAACCATTGGGTTATCGTCCCGCTTGCAAAGCGCGAGCACGTACTCTGCCTCTTTCGTCTGCAGTTCCGGAGCGACGTTCACTTCCATATAGACAGCTTTGGCCACATTTTGCCTTGCAGTCGCCTTCAGATAATCCTTCATCACGTAGCTATGACTGATCGACTGCACCCCATCATTCGACAACCACGGTAGATTGAACTTTTCAAGATCCCACAGATGCAGGTGGGTGTCGCATACCGGGATCGTTTTCTGATTCACTTTTCCTCCAGCGGCCATGGCCTGCGAACTCGCTGCCGCCAGAGTTGCTCCGGCTGCCGCAGATAATTTCAGAAAATCGCGACGATCGATCGGCTTTTGCATGACTCATGAACCTCAATGTGCGAAAGAATAATTCTCAGAATTCAGTCTTAGCCTGTGGCAGAATACGGAACTCGCCCACCTGAAAAAAGACAGACAACTTTAAAAGACTGTCGAGCAGGTGCCTCAGAAACTGATCGGGAACTTCGTACTCATGCAGGACGATGTCGCCCGCAATAAACTCCAGGGCGTCGGAAATATTTATGGCGTCATCGTGACCGACCGAAAGCTCCATCTGACCGCGATAGCAAATCGCTTCGTGCTCCGGAGTCCACCCATTGTCCTCGGCCCAGTCCAACACTTCGTTCCAGAAATCAACGGCGATGACGTACGAATCCTCTTTGTTAGTTAAACGTACATTACTCACTGCCGTGCTCCCTCAACGACGAAAACGACTGGCTCCGCCAGCGTACTCTGTCGAACTCAGTCTGCTGCCACCGGAACCGAAAAATCGAAACCAAATCGCTCAGGTGGAAAATAAATGAAATACTCGCGTGAAATGATCAACAACCGAACGATTGAAACGAAGCTTGGACGAATTTCATCGCCGCGCCAAGCAACGAGCTGCTCTCGGATAAGCAGGGATTATGCGAGTCCCATGATAAGTATCCGAATCGGACGACGACAGTCGGCGAACAGCAGATAGCCGGACTACTGCACCAGCGCGTCCGAGCCATTTCCGTACGTCAGCTTAATGTCCGTACCCGATTCGATCGGCATCGTGGCCACTCCGTGGCCGAGCGTCCGGATAAATGCAGCCACACGGCGAGCAGCTCCGAAGCTGTCGGGTGTTACAAAGATTCGAGCGAACGCGTTCGGCGGTGCTGCCAGCATCAGCCGGGAGACGACTCCCTCATCATTCATCGACTTCCTCCATTCTTCCGCCACAGAGAGCCGAGTGACTCGAAGCGTGCCGCGCATCAGCTTACGAAGAGCGTACGTCGACGATCCCGACGACGTCGGCACCATAGCCGCAATCACCTGTGTCTCATAATCCAGCGTGACCCCGTTCAGCGGACCTGCAGATCCGGATTCCAAATCAGAAGCTCCGCTCAGCGGTGTTAATCGTCCCGACTGCAGTTCCGCTTTCCCGAACAAAGCTGCGGCAGGCAAATGAACCAGTCGGCCATCCTCAATTCGAAACATCAGCTCTTCGCCGCGACTTCGCCTTCCGACAGGGTTAATACGTAACTCAAATTCCTCGACAGGACGATCGGCTGTTTTTAACTCTTCGAATGTCTGGTTAACTTCGACGAGTTGCGTTCGTAAGGCCTGATACTCGGCATCGAACTCCGACGCTGCGATCAATGATTGGCGTCGTACGGCGTTCTCTTTCGCAAGTCGTTGCTGCAACCCTGGCATCAGTCCAGCCGCCACCGCCAACTCGGACTGCAACACTTTCAAGTCGGCCAGTGCACTATTCACGGGCAGTGCCGCCAGTCGAGCTTCCAACCCATCTACAACGCCCAGTAACTCCTGCCGTTGCGAATCAGCAATTTCCAGTGGCACAGCGTCCTTGCCTAGCTGCGACTCAGGATTTGGCTGAATGCCGACCTCGGCTCTCTTCGGCAAGGCGACAGCAACCAAAACAGCGGCCGACTCGCCAGAGTGAGTCATTGTTTCAACGGGCCGAGCGGTCGTATTCAAAACACTTGACGACTCTCCCCGAACAGCGGCCACTTCCACTACTTCTGGAGCTACGGAAACCTGGGCGGCGCGCAATCCGGCAAGTACGATCAGAATCACGAGAATTCCAACCAGGTTCGCAATGATGTCCAGAAACGAATCCGATCCAAAATCTGGATCGCCGCGTCCAACGCGACCGCGCATTAGCCTGCGTCCTTAACTTGATTTAGACATTCGCTATTCCAAAGCTGCTCCCGCATCTTCCACTCCCTTTTCGAGAATCGTCCCGAGCAGGTTCTCCGCCGGTTCAAACAGAAGACGTACCGACGGCACCCAGTAAAATCTCGACGGCGGCAAGCCCCACTGATTGGCGAGATGTTCGATTGTCTGAATTGTCAGCTTCACGAGTTCCTCTTTCGAACGCTCCGCAGTCCGTGTTACCTGAAACTGATTCGCGACCACAATTCTATTCGACTCAATTCGAATCTCGACCATTTTTTCAAGTCCGAGCGACGCATTGGGGTGACTGCGTCCCCATCGTCGTTGAGTCTTTAACGATTGAATTCGATTCGTCAGATTTCTTGTCGGCATCACCGGTCTTCCGGAAGCAACCGTCGAACTTTCACCGCCGGATAATGACGTCGACGATGAGCTTCCCACCGTCGAGCCGGGTGACCTGTTTATCAACGAACTAATTTCCTGACCGGTCGAAGCCGATCGTTTCCCGACCGGCTGGACTTGAGATGTCCGCCTGTCTGTTGAGGCATTATTCCTCGGGGCCCTGCCCGACGTTTGCGGGGGTGAGTCTCCCTGCACACTGCCCGACTCGACACGCTCATTGCGTCCGGTGATTAACGTTGGATCAGGCGTCGAAGAGCCCGCTCGTTCCCCACCACCACTGGTTCCAATTTTGCCTTCACGACCAGTTGCTCCGGCATTGTCGCCATTGCCAACAGCCGGTCTGCCGTCGGAACTATCAAACCTTCGCGAAGTGCCGCTTCCTGATTTCGAATTCGCCGGCAAATCTCCTCGGCGTTCTGAATCATTCTGCCCTGCCTCGACGACCGGCTCGGCCGAAATTCGATCGCGTGAAGCCGCACCAGCCGACGGCGCTGATCGATCCAGATTCCCAGTCATCGTTTTTCTAATGAAAGAATTATCAGGCTGCCGCGACTGCTGATCTGACCGAACTGGACGACCATCTCTGGCTGCAAGCTCTTGCTGGAAGCCTTCCGACAATCCAGTGGACGCGGCCGCTTGACCGTTTCGCCGGAGTTCCGCTTCCATACGCGCGGCTTCCGTCAGAACTGCCGCTCTTGCGTCGTCGAACTGAGCGGGAGTTCCTCTGTTCAGTAAATTCGACGCTTCGGCACTACGACCATTTAACAGTTGCTTTACACGCTCCACAGCAGCCTTCGCTTCAGCTTCACGGTGTACCGCCGCGGCAGCGAAGGACTCGCCGGCGTTTCCATCAGCCTCGACCGCTGCCGGACCTATGCCCAGCTCCGCGTCACTGGCCGTTATGGCAGAATTACGATTCCGAAAATCCGAACTCCCGAAGAAACTCCGCGAAGCCGCCGGTCCGCGCGCCACTCTGGCGATATCAATCGGCCCCTGAGGATTGAGTGTTCGTCTCGCACGAGTCGGGCCTCGTCGAATTTCAGCCGCGACCGCTGCCCGGCATTCACGCACTGCGTCGGCTGTCGTTTCGGGGATTTCGTAACAAAATTGGGTCTCGACCAGTTCGTAACCAAAGTCGCCAACCATTCCGTCCATCGCAAATACGGCCGATGAAAATGCTTCCGCTCCGGACGGTCGGACCAGAACCAACGCGTAGGGTTTCCTCTGTCGTCTTCCCGGGTCTGAAATCTGCTCCTTCGCCATCCAGTAGCGAAACAATGCCTGCACTCCCGACGCCAAAGGATTTTGCTGTGGGCTGAACTTCTGAAGGATCGCAACTGGAATTTCGATCTGTTCGGCTTCGAAACGCACAACGTCGCCAACACATTCGATAATAATTGCCCTGCGTACGGTCCCCGTCTGGCCATCATACGGCACAATCGAATGCACGGGGCTGACGAGCTGGTCTTTGTGCTCGTCAATCAGCTTTCGCGACTCATCCAGCCATTCGATGATCTGCTGATTCTCGACACGTAGTTCCCCGGTAGATTCTTCAAGCTTTGCTCGCTGATTCGCCGTTCGAATGATCTGCAACTGAAGGTCGTTCTGCTGAGCCTTCACCGTTCTCAACTGTTTTCTTAGAGCGTGCGTCTTCACAGCCACGCTGTTCAGTCGCCTTGCTCTGCTGGCGACTTCTGCTTCCAGCTTCTTCGCGACCTGCTCCAATTCGGCAATCTCAGCAAGCGTCCTCGGCGCGGCTTCTTTGATCGGAGTCAGAAGTGGGTCTCGAGCAAGCAGAGGCTCGATCGGCTGCTGCTCTGGAGTCAGTTTCTGAACCACGACGACTGAATCTTCGACTTTCGGTTCAGCCTCCGCCAGTTCTGGAACCGCCGGTTGGGCGTCTTGCTCTGACTTCACAAAAGTCTCAGCTTTCAACTTTTGTTTGGCGATCGCGACGGCGTCTTTTCGGATTCCGGCCGAAACAACAACGAGCATCAGAACCAGCGCTCCGATCGTACACAGCAGCACGGCCAGGAACGGGAAAAGCGTGACAGGATTCGATGTCCGTTGCGAACGGGCCATCTGACAAACTCTCAGGATCTAATGTTGAACGATTGGCAAACTCGACGGCCGACGCAAAGACACTCACGCCGCCTTCGACGAACTTACTCTCGACGTCAGAAGATGAACTGCCGCGCTAAGCGTGTGCAGTGTTTCATCCAGCGATTCAGTTGAGTCATTATTTTCCAGTCGCAGAATGATCGCCTGCTGAGTCTCTGCCAGCTGCCGCTGACTGACTGACATTTGCTCGAGCGATGCAGCAAGTACTTTTTGAGCCGCCGTCTGTTGCGAAAGCGAGTCTCGACAACCGGCGAGTGATTGCGACACCGCCGTGCTGAGCGACGATTCCAGCTCATTCTGATGTTGCATCAGTATTTCACCCCAGCTGTTCCGCAGATCGCCGAGACTCGACTCCCACAGCAAAACGTGTCTTTTCAACAGCGTTTCCGTTTGCTCAAGCAGTCGACTTGCAGCTACGGATTCCGCTTCGACCAGAGGACTCAGCGCCTGTTCTTCTTCAGGGAAGTAGTTCGTGACGAGGTCCAGGGCGAGAATTTCGACGTCGGCCAATACAGACTTTTGAGTCTTCTCCACAAACGCCGAGAAAAAAACCAGTACCAGCGAAAGACTGAGCGATAACGCCGTCGTTCCGAAGGCGACACCCAGCCCGGACGCGACCATCCCGAATGATGATTCCAGCTTAGCTGGGTCAAGATTCTCGATGGCATGCGTGATCCCAATAACCGTTCCGAGGAAGCCGAGGATCGGCACTGCCCAGGTAATCGTTCGGACAAGTGCGTAACTGCCGTAAAGCTGCTCACCTGCAAACTCAGCGAGATATTCGAGGTGCGAGTTGAGCCCGGCGGCGGTACGTCGTCCAAGCACAAACTTCGCGATTCCCTGATACCGCTGAGCCAACCACGTCTCTCGGGACTTACTCGGCAGCCCCGTGAAGGATTTGTTAAGCAACCCAGCGTTTAAAACGGCGGTCGCTCCGGCTGCATTCAGCTCGGGGTTCCAGTTCAACGCGTCGCGGTCAGCACCTGCGGACAACCATTTTCCGCCCAGAGCCGCCATCCCAATCCAGAATAGAATCGTCGTCCCATACGCCAGCGGATGGCCACAGAACAACGTTTCGAGTGAAGCCTGATAGCCCGGCACCAACGGCAGAACGACGTTGATCAATCCGAGATAAAACAACACTGCAACCGTCGCACCCGTCAGCACGGAAGAACGAAACAGTGTCTCCGCAACCGAAGCCGAATGGTGATCATCCAGCAACACGTCTTCCAACTGCAGGTCATCGCTGCCGAATGACGCATTATCTGACGCGGCAGTGTGCGCACCTGTACGGTCTGAAATCTGACGATTCTCCACCCGAATTCTCCCGATCCTCGAATTACATCGAAGAAATGCAGATACGCAGCGCCGTCCTCACGACCCAATTCGCGCAGCGTTTCCCCGACTGTCTCATTCGTCAGAATCGGCAAACTCAACCAGTCAGGTCCACAAATTCGTGATGGGGAAGCCCGGAAAGGGGCATTGCCGACTCAGTTGGTTGACGCCGCACGGCTCTGTACCATGCCGTCGGCTGGCGTCGGGCCTTCTTCACCCCCACACAATGTCTGAGCGGATCCACGATGGCAGAGCTCTTTCACGAATGCGGAGTTGCAGCGGTTTATTACCTTGGCGACGGCGCCCCAAGTCGCTTTTCGCCCGCTCAGGGAGGCCAGCAGGCGTCCCGGCTGATCCCGCGAATTCTGCTCGACATTCAAAACCGCGGGCAGCTTTCCGCCGGCATAACGACATTCTGTGCCGGGCGGAAACAGCTGATCGATACTCATAAAGAGGTGGGATCGGTAAACGAAGTCTTCCAGATGGCCCATCACGACGTCTATGACAGCCTGATGTCCGAATACGCCGGCCCCGCCGCAATCGGGCACGTTCGATACGCCACCTGCGGCAAGGACGACCGCAGCTACGCTCAGCCGTTCGAGCGGCATCACATCGAAAAAGCCAAATGGTTCAGCTTCGGCTTCAATGGGCAGCTCTCGAACTATCAGGAATTGCGTGAGGAAATTCTCCGCGACGATTCGTTCCACCTCGCCCGTGAGACTGACACCGAAATCCTGATGCACATCCTGTCTCAGGAATTGCGGCAGGAAATCGAAACCGACGGCCAGACGAATCTGATCACCGTCCTGGAACGTCTGGCACAACGACTCGACGGTGCATGGAACGTCGTCTTCCTGAACGCTCTCGGCGACATGTTCGTAGCCCGCGACCCACTCGGCATTAAGCCGATGTGCTACGCCATCGAAGACAACATGTTCGCCGCCGCCAGCGAAAGCGTCGCCCTGTCAAACATGGGATTCAGCGACGCGGCCATCCAAAGCCTTGAACCTGGTCATGCGATCATCATTGAAAAAGGTGAACTGCGGATCGAGAAGTTTGCAGAAAGTCCGCGCAAAGCTCACTGCTTCTTCGAGTGGATCTACTTTGCCAATGTCGCAAGCACGCTCGACGACCGAGGAGTCTATCTCACGCGAAAAGCTCTCGGCGAAGAACTGGCAGCTCAGGAAAAAGCTACGGGCATCGAAGTCGACGCAGACACTGTTGTCGTTCCGGTCCCTGACACCGCCAAAGCCGCCGCCGACAGTATGGCTTACGCATTGGGAGTGCCGTCGCTCGAAGGCCTGATCCGCAACCGCTATATCGGCCGAACATTTATCGAAGGCCGCAATCGTGCCGAAAAAGTCCGCGCGAAATACACGCCTCTTCGAGAAGTTCTCGAAAACAAAAAAGTCATCCTCGTTGAAGACACGATTGTTCGATCCACAACGATGAAGGCGTTGATCTCGCAACTTCGAGAACGAGGCAAGGTTCGCGAACTGCACGTTCGAGTCGCCTGCCCGCCGATCATCGCTCCGTGCTTTTACGGTATCGACATGTCGACGATCAACGAGTTGTTCGCTCCGCAATTCCTCAACGGCGGCGAAATGAATCTCGAAGTTGAAGCCGCGATGGCCAGAAAGCTGGGTGCCGACAGCCTGAAGTATCTCCCTAAAGATGCCATCTCACGCTGCGTTGACCTGCCGGGTTCAAGCCTCTGCCAGGCCTGCGTCGATACCAAATACCCAACCCCCTGTGGCCAGAAACTGTACCAACTCGCCTGGGACGCCAGCCTCAACGGCGATGACACCGGCGGCAGAACCTACGACACACCGCTGGTCACAACGCGAACCTAGCAGTCCTTAGTTTTACGGCGCGACGTGTCTAAAATTCGACATCCCGCCCTGAACAGAATTGACATGGCCAACCGTAAGTAGCCAAAAATCAAACTTACGCTGTCTGACGGCGTTGTTCGAAACCTCGGAAAGGACGATGTAACACTCGCCACGTTGAACCTGGAAGACGTCACCGATATTTGGTGCGAAGAATTTGCGGATTACCCGTTTCTTTTGTTGTCAGGTGCAACTTTTTCCGGTCTTTCTGTCATCGCAAATTTATCGACTTCTGTAAGAGGGATCGCGTGAAGCATCGCGATCATTTGTGGTGCTATTTCGTTGTTTGGAATCATAATGATCAATGGCCAGACGATTGTGATTGAGACGCCAAATGGAAACGCTGGATTTACAGTCGTAGACGCTCATGACGATGACTCTCGTTTTTTTGATTAAGCAAAGATTGAATTCAGAGTCGTAATCTTCCTGAACGATCCTGCAACCTCAATCAAGGAGTGGCACGGTGAGTGCGGCAACGTCACCGGAAACAAAGACGCCTTCTGCTGGGCTCGGAGATCGAATTCGCCAGTTTCTGGACCTGATCCGTTTCAGCCATACTGTATTTGCCCTGCCCTTTGCTCTGTTGTCAGCAACCATCGCGTGGTTTCGTCCGGATACGGATTTTTTCTGGCAGGACCTTGTCGGAATTCTGCTCTGCATGGTCTTCGCCCGGTCCGCCGCGATGGCCTTTAACCGACTCGTCGACGCGGAAATCGACGCAGGTAATCCTCGAACTGCCGGGCGACATATCCCTGCGGGAATTCTTTCTGCGAAGTCAGTCGCCCTGTTTACGGTCGTCTGCTCAGCAGCGTTCATCGGATCGACATTGATCTTTCTACCGAAGCAGCTTCCGATCATTCTCTCTGTTCCAGTACTGCTGTTTCTGTTCAGCTATTCATACGCCAAACGACTCACTGTGTGGTGTCATTACTGGCTGTCGACGGCGTTGATGCTTTCTCCAGTCGCCGCGTGGATCGCCGTTTGTGACGAGTTTTCAATCGTGCCCGCGCTGCTCGGCCTGGTAATTTTCTTCTGGGTCGGCGGCTTTGACATTATTTACGCCTGCCAGGACACGGACTTCGATCGCGACAGCAAACTTTTCAGCGTACCATCCCGCTGGGGAATCAAAGGAGCGTTACGGATCGCTCTCGCCAGCCATCTTCTGACCATCGCCGCGCTGTTCGGCCTCTGGCACTTCGCCGGCTTCGGTACGATCTTCCTTATTGGAGTCGTGGCCGTTTCCACATTACTGATCTACGAGCACTCGCTCGTCAGCGCCGACAACCTGACTCGCGTGAACATCGCATTCTTCCACGTCAACACGGCCGTCAGTTTCGGACTTCTCGCGTTTGGCGTGGCCGATCTGATGATCGCGGTGTAGCCCCCGCTGCTATCATTCGAATGGACTCGAAACATGCTTGATCCACGTATCCAAAAGCTCGCCGAATTACTTATCGACCATAGCACGCAACTTCAGCCCGGCGAGAAAGTGCTGATTGAAGCCTTCGACCTGCCCGATCCGTCACTCGTTTGCTGCCTCGTGGAGGTCGCACGTGCCCGAGGTGGAATTCCAATAGTCAGTTGGAAAAGCAACGTGATCGCTCGCAGCCTGCTGCACTGCGGCGACGACGCCACCTTCGCGCTTCAGGGAAGCCTGGAAGCGCATACGATGGCACAGATGGATGCTTACATCGGGATCCGGGGATCCGCCAACAGCAACGAATTCGCGGATGTACCGTCTGAGCAAATGCAGCTTTTCCAGGAACACTGCTGGCAAAAGGTTCATCTTGCGCTGCGCGTTCCCAAAACTAAATGGGTAGTCCTGAGGTACCCGACGGCCTCGATGGCACAGTCGGCTGAGAAAAGTTCGGAAGAGTTCGAAGACTTCTATTTCAAGGTCTGCACCGCCGACTATCCGAAGCTCGCCGAGAATCAGAAACCGCTGCAAAAGCGAATGGAATTCGCCAGGCAGGTTCGCATCGTCGCTCCGGATACCAACCTGACGTTTTCCATCGAAGGCATTCCTGTCGTACCTTCCCACGGGCGACGCAACATCCCTGACGGCGAGATCTTCACTGCTCCAGTCCGAGACAGCGTCAACGGTGTCATCACCTACAATACAAAAACGCTGAATCAGGGGCTCGTCTTTGATCGAATTCACTTCGAGTTCAAAGACGGCAAGATCGTCCACGCTGAATGCACCAACGGTCAGACCAAACGCCTGAATGAAATCCTCGACACCGACGAAGGGGCGAGGTATATCGGCGAATGGTCGCTCGGCCTCAACAACGAAATTAATGAGCCAATGCTTGATACGTTGTTTGACGAAAAGATCGGAGGCTCGCTGCACCTCACGCCGGGCAACGCTTACGACAACGCGGACAACGGAAATCGCAGCAAGGTGCACTGGGACATCGTCCTGATTCAGACGAAGGCTTATGGCGGTGGAGAAGTCTGGTTCGACGATGAATTAATCCGCAAAGACGGCTTCTTCCTTCCAGACGATCTTCAACCGCTGAACGAAGGATTGGCCTGATCCGCCAAGCATTCGCCACAATTTCCTAGCCGAATGCAACAGTCTTTGCTGATGTTTTTAGATTTTCAAAAAAGCTGCCAAGATCACTTTTTCCCCCCCGTTTATTTTGGTCTAATCGACGTCACATATCTTCGACGAGACGACATTCGTCGGGTTCCAAGTAGAGTCCAACTCAATGCATCTTGCGGATCTACTGAACTGAGAACCTGTCTGGTCTCATTTTTAAGGGATTGAAATGCTGCACCACACCTGTGATCTGTGCGGGCAAATAATTGAAGAGAAGCGATTCGTCACGCGTGTTGAGGTCTACCCGGCTTTTGATCCTGACGAAATCACGGAAGAAGACCTGGACCGAGACAACCTGTCGGAAATATCAGAAATGCTGGCCGACATGGCCCTGACCGGGGAACTCAACCTTGACGGCGCCGAGCCAAAGTCATTCCGCTTTGACCTGTGCCAGACATGCTGCCGCAACTACGCTAAAGATCCTCTGGGACGACACCGCACTGGAAGAATGCGTTTCAGCGAGAACTAGCGTCTCGGTGAGTCAGCACAATTCGTCGGCAGCACCCGAATAAACGATTCAGAAAGGCGGAGCCTTGGCTGGAAAACGTCGTCGAACTCGTCGAGTGCCGCGCACCGTCGTTGTTGCATTTGGAATTGTCATCTTCCTGCTGCAGCGATTTGGAATCTGGGACCGCATCCAGAACCAGATCGACGCGGTTGTTCCCACACAGTCGGTCACCGACGACGAAAGTTCGTGGCGCGTCATTCGAGTCGTCGATGGAGACACGCTCGTCCTTCAGAATGACGACCGAGTGCGGCTGATCGGTGTCGACACTCCCGAAACCAAGCACCCAACGAAACCCGTCGAGCCATTCGGGCCCGAGGCGTCGGTCTTCACCAAGCGAGCCGTCGAAGGCAAGGTCGTCCAACTGAAGTTCGACCGCGAAAAACGCGACCGTTACCAGCGACTGCTGGCCTACGTTTACCTCGACGGCTGGTGCCTGAACGAAGAAATCATTCGGTCGGGCTATAGCAAGTGCATTACCCGGTACCCGTTTGATCGATCAATGAAGGCCCGCTTCAAACTTGCCGAAGACGAAGCAAAAACTTCTCGTCGAGGTCTCTGGGGAGACATACCACGCGTCCCCGTGAAACCCTAGCAAGTGGCGATTCCCATCCACCGGATTCGCACTCCGCTACGTGTCCGAATTTTCCCAGAGGGGCAACGTGTGATTAATATCGCCCTCGAGGCCGTGCTCGTAAGGCTCGCTAGCAAAGGTTGGTTGCTGGCCCGTGAACTCAAGCTCGGAAATCAATTCTCCAGATTCTGAACGACCACGCATTTGTGATTTGAAGATATCGTGGAACTGATATTCGTTGTTTGCCCCGAGCCCAAACGCTTCAGCGACACGGGTCACTTTCCGCGAGCCGTCATCAGCAAACCTGGAAAGTTGAACGATGACGTTGACCGCCGATGCGACCTGCGCACGGGCGACGTAAACAGGAATGTCGACGTCGGACATCAGCGAAAGCGTTTCGAGCCGCACCAGTGCATCGCGAGGTGACGTTGCATGAACGGTCGTCAGACTTCCGGTGTGACCGCTGATCATGGACTGGACCATGTCCAAAGCCTCACCACCGCGGACTTCGCCGACGATGATCCGGTCGGGCCTCATTCTGAGCGAGGCGCGAAACAGATCCCGAATCGTCACACCGCCCCGGCCATAACTGTCAGCCTGTTGAGCTTCCAGGTACAACGAATGCTTCTGAGCGAGCTTCAGCTCAGAGCTGTCTTCGATCACGACAATCCGCTCATTCTCGGGCACGGCGGTCGACACGGCATTCAGCATTGTCGTCTTACCGGTTCCCGTTCCACCGGCAACGACGATGTTCTTCTTCAGACGAACACAAAACTCCAGAAACTCTTTTGCCTCTACTGAAATACTCCCCAGCCGGACGAAATCTTCCAGACTGAAAATATCGCGTTTGAATTTGCGAATCGTCAGGTAGGTGCCGGTCCGTGAACTCGGCGGAATGACAGCGTGAACTCGAGAGCCGCTCGGCAACCTTGCATCCAGAATCGGACGATCACGATCGATCTCACGGCCGACGTACTGAGCGATGTTCGTGATCGCTGAAATCAACGCGTCTTCACTCTCGAACCGAGCATCCGTCTCGTACAGCTTTCCGCGTCGCTCGACGTAAACCTCGCGGTAACCGTTAACCATGATTTCGGTGACCGTGTCGTCTTCAAGGAATTCCCGCAGTGGAGCCAGAAAGAATTCCAAGGTCGATTCAAACACCGAGTCACGAGACATTGTCAGCCTTTTCTCGACCTGAATACCGGCGATGTACACTGCAGGAACCGACGCGACGATCAGCAAGCGGTAAGTGTATCGCGAAGCAGGCCGCCATCCACCGTAAGTACGTGCCCGGAATACGACTTATTTTCCAGTGCCCAATCACTTCGACACACGTTTCCCTTGCAGAATCTGCAACGAAAGCTGGAAGTATTTTCAACGCGTGGAACGTCAAACTACAAATTCTGCAGCTTCTTCGCCATCAAGCCGACGGTCAGGAATTCGGCACGAAACCTGCTTAAACAACATGCAAAACGCACCCGAGATGGGACTGCCGACTGGGAGGCCGGTATCCACAAAACCGCGTACCCGTGAGCCTTGTCGGCAGCCTCGGGCCCTCAAAACGTTTACAACTGGTTGGCCCGTGGCTAGTGCCGACGGCTCAGGAATTGGAAATCTTGTTCCCGACACATTGCTTAGTGCCGGGCAAAAACGTGAGGCAAGGCACAGCAGGACCGGAAGTCAGCCATTGAAACATCACTTTCGATGGCGACGCGAGGAATATCGAAGCGATCGATGTCTGCCCCCGAAGAGTGGCCACCATAGTAGCTGAAGGCCCAGTCGAAACCGTGCTTGCTAAGTGCTGCTCGAGTTTCGTCGTTGAATGATTCTCGCTTTCCAACCGGGTAGCTCAGCGAAGTGATCGGTCGATCGAGCTGCTTCTCAATACGCAGGCGAGATTCGCAGACTTCCATCCCCTGTTCTTCCGCAGTCAGGTTGGCCAGAATCGGATGCGTCACGGTGTGAGCCCCAAAATCCATTCCGCCGGCGCTCATCTCACGGATCATGTCCCACGTCATCCACTGCTCATTCGCTGCTTCTTTGGGAGCTCGCCCTGAGCCGGTCTCTTCTGCGATCCCGTCCAGAAACTGCTTCGTTCGACAACCATCCAGGCGATAGCAGGCACGCAGCAATTGATTGATCACTTGTCGTCGATCGGAACGATCAAGCTTCAGCGGTTCATCGAGCCAGTTCTCTGCGAGCCGTAGCGTGTCGCGTTTGCTTGACCGGATCATCCAGGCAATCTCGTCCCACCACGCCAGTCGAGGCTCATCGATAAACCCTGTCGCGACAAAGAACACACCGGTTGCATCATTCGTCCTCAGAACTGGATACGCAAGTTCGTAATTGTCAACGTAGCCATCATCAAACGTGATCATCGCGAATCGCGACGACTTCCACAGTTGCCTGCCGGCAGCCTGTAAATCGCGGATCGCTTCAGGCAATTCAGACAGACCGATCACTTCGAATCCATCTTTCAGCAGTCTGACCTGTTGGTCAAAATCGTCCTGCGTTGCACTCCAGAGTGCTTCGTCTAACCGAGAATTAGTCGGGGTACCGATCCGGTGATAATTGAGGACCAGCAGACCACTCCAGACAGGTATCGCTTCGAGGGCTTTGATCCCGCCGGTGACAGCAAGCGTCCTCCGAAATAATTCGCGTTTGTTAAGTCTGCCTGCCATGCGAAGATCCCAATCTGACCGAAGTCGATGTACCAAACCGATTGAAACCTACGTCAGGCCACTGGGCTGTCAATCTGCTGCACAGCACTTCGCTGTGTCAATCTGTCGGTCAGACTACTGACCTGGGGCGAAATTCCGCTAAACTAAGAATGTTCGTTTTTGCTGATGCAATCGGACCCCCACCTCAGCCATTCTCAGGAAGCTCTGCCATGACAGAACCGTCAAACGTAACGCGTCGTGAATTCGGAACAGCCGGAGTCCAGTCGCTACTGATGTTTTCGTTGCTTGAAACGATTTTCGCTCGCGATGCGTGGTCTGCAGAAGTCAGTCCGATTACCGCGAAGTGGCTGGCCGGATTGAACGAACTCGCAGGCGACGTCAAAGAACAGCGGATCAGTCAGGTCGCGTGGCAGAAGAAAGTCGAAGAACTATACGGTCAGATCGAAGTCGATGAGTTGATGAAGTTTGTCGATTTCAACGGCCTGACGAAAGATTTGAAGTTCGTTGATCACGGTGCCCGCAGCCTGCGTCCAAAATTTCCGGAGATTGATGGGGTGCCAAAGAAACTTGTCTTCGGCAAGCAAATCTTTGCCATCAAAAAGGGACAATCGGTCGTCCCGCATGGTCACAACAATATGGCGACAGCGTTCCTGGTCCTGCAGGGTGAACTTCACGGTCGACATTACGACCGTATCGAAGACGAGTCCGAACACCTGGTCATCCGACCGACGATCGACGCGTCATTCAAACCCGGCGGAGTCTCGACCGTATCGGACTACAAGGACAACATTCACTGGTTCAAAGCGACCAGCAAATCTGCGTTCATCTTCAACATTCACGTGCTGGGTTGCCGGCCGGGAAGTGCTCTGCCCACCGGACGGGTTTACATTGATCCGAATGGCGAATCGCTGGATGGTGGACTCGTCCGTGCTCGACGACTGAACTACGGCGAAGCTCACAAACTGTTCGGATAAGGCTCCCGCGAATTGACCATGGAAGAACGACTCGCCAGCCGCGACATCGTGTTGATCGGAGCCGGCCACACAAACATGCACATCGTGCGCATGTGGAAGATGGCCCCCATCCCCGACGCACGCCTGACACTTATCAGCCCCTTCAGCCGCGCGACATACAGCGGCATGCTGCCAGGCACTCTCGCCGGCCTCTACAAACCGGAAGAAATGGAGATTGACCTGTTTCGGTTTGCCGCTCCGATGGGCATCCGAGTGATCATCGACGAAGTTGTCAGTCTCGATCCAGACCGCCGTCGAGTAAAATTCGCAACGCGACCGGAAATTCGATTTGACGTCGCATCCGTCGGGATCGGGTCTGTTCCAGCCGGATTCGATCAGTGGTCCGACTCCGCGGCGTTTCTACCAATCAAACCGATGGCCACGTTTTGCGATCGACTCGAAGCACGACTCCAGCAACTTCAGAAAGCCGATACGGAAAAAGGAAAAAGCATACCGTTAAAAGCAGTCGTCGTAGGCGGCGGTGCGGCTGGTGTCGAAGTTACTCTTTGCCTCGAAGCGAGACTTCGATCGCAAAACCTGAACGTGCAGACGACTCTGGTCGATTCCGGCGAGAGCGTTCTGCGAGGCTACCTGCCTGGCACGATTCGAAAGGTCACTGACCACTTCGCGGCCAGACAGATTGAAGTCTGCTCCAAGGTCCGTGTCAAAAACGTCACTGACGCTACTGTCGAGCTTTCCAATGGACAACCACTCGAAGCTGATATCGTGGTCTGGGCAACGGGAGCGACTCCGCCACCACTTATCGAGAATATTCCGCTCGCAAAAGGTGACGACGGCTTCCTGGCAATCCGAAACACTTTGCAAACAACCGACGACAAGCCTGTCTTTGCCGCCGGTGATTCGGCAACACTCGTGAACAGCCCCGTTAGGAAGTCCGGTGTTTACGCCGTTCGCGAAGGCCCATTCCTTTGGACAAATCTGAAGCGTTTTCTCAGCGGCCAGCAACTGACGTCGTACGCCCCGCAGCCGGGGTTCCTCTCGTTGCTCGCAGATGGCCAGGGCGGTTCATTTCTTGATTACAAAGGAGTCTCGGCACACGGCCGCTGGGCGTGGCACCTGAAAGATCACATCGATCGCAAGTTCATGCGCATGTACCAGAAGTACGAAAGCATGGACGGAATGTCGGTCCACAAGACCGATTCCGGAAACGATGTGAATCTCCGCCCCGTAATGCGTTGCCGAGGCTGTGGCGGCAAAGCCGGTGCCGGCGTTCTTCGCGCAGCACTGGAACGGATCGGCGACGAACATCCTGATCGGCAACACAACGCGGTAAAGCATCCGGAAGACGCTGCGATGCTCGATCCGAAGTCGCCGGCAGAAATGATTACCATCGACTTCTTCCAGGGCTTCATGGATGACCCGTGGCTCGTTGGACGTGTGGCCGCGTTGAACTCGCTCAGCGATGTCTGGGCCACAGGCGGCAAGCCGACGCAGGCCCTGGCGATGGTCCAGCTTCAGGAAGGCGATCCGCACCAGCAGACTGAACTGCTCTATCAGGTCCTTTCCGGCTGTTTGTTCGAATTTGACAAGTGCGGAGTCGAACTCCTCGGCGGCCACACAACTGAAGCCTCCGAATTAACCGTCGGCTTCACAGTGATGGGCACACTCGACGGTAAGCCGTCGCTGCTAAAGTCAGCAGCCAAACCAGGCGACTCCCTGATCATTACAAAGGCAATGGGAACAGGCACGCTGCTGGCGGGAATCTCACAAGCTCGCACGAGGGGCGAGTGGGTCGACAGCCTGCTGGCATCAATGATCAAGTCTAACGAAGCTGCCTCGATCGTCGCGCGTGAGACTCAGGCAAACGCTGTAACCGACGTCACCGGTTTTGGACTGGCAGGACACCTGCTTGAAATCCTCGACGCGAGCGAACTAAATGCCGAAGTTCGGCTCAGTAATCTGCCATTACTTCCCGGAGCAAAACAGTTACTGCAGGAAGGCCTCGAAAGCACCCTTGCCCCTGCTAACCGGGAAACGGCAATTAGAACCAAATGTGCCCACGAAAGTATGACCAACAGTCCTGAATTCGCCGCATTGTTTGACCCTCAAACGTCTGGCGGCCTACTCCTGTCGATTTCACCCGAAGAAGAACAGCGACTCCACAATCGACTCAGCGATGCAGGAGTCGACGCCTGGACAATCGGCCGATTCCTTGAATCGTCAACGCAGCCAACTCTGAATCTAGTGTAGTGGTATCCAAAACGCCCCACTCAAATCTGCCGCTCAAAATCGATCCGGTAAATTAAAAGGGCTGGCAGTATAAAACTACCAGCCCTCTTCGTTTCCGATGTCTGTCATTCCTTCCGACTACTGAAGTTGCTCCAGCAAAGAAAGAGCATCGCGTACCTTGTCGATGCCACCGAGTTGATCAACCAGTTGTTTTGCGTTGATCAGTTCAGCTGCAGACATATTGCCCCCGGACGATGCGGGTGCAGCTACTGGTTTTTCAGCTTTCGGACGTCCCGGTCTACGTCTGACCGACTTCCCGCCACCCTTCTTGACTTTCATGAACACAGCATTGACCAAAGAGTTCGATACTGGAACTCCCTGGGCCTGCAGCGTGTCTCGAATCTCTGGACGCGTGGCAATAGGATTCGCTGTAATAAAATCACGAATCGCGTCGCTCATGTTGACGCCGCCCGTGGCTGGCCGACCGCGGCGAGTTGCCTGTTGCTTCGGCGCTGCCGTCTTACGGGTAGTCGCTTTCCGTCCACCTGTTTTCTTACCAGCAGGCTTTGAATACTTGACCTTATTCACAAGTCCTTCCGAAACACTCAGGCCGGTCTTTGCAAGATCATCCTTAACAGTCTTTGAGTTTGCTCCGGGATTCGATTTCAGATAATCACGAATCGATTGACTCTTGCTGCCGTCGCGCTTCACACCTTTTTTCGCCATTACTTCACACTCCGTAAGAATCGAAATCTCCGCCGCCCGCAATAAATCGGGGCGATCAACAACTATCAGTATCAGGGAAGCCCGTCCAGTGGCGGCATACTTATCGAAGTACCTACCCAAACACAAACGTGTTTGATGTACTGAGGCGATATTTCCTACCTGCTTCGAGCAACTTACAGCAATCGCTGGGTACAAAACCGGAACTACGCGAACAAACTTACACGTTATTTGTTCAGCAGGCTGTCGCGAGCTTCGCGTACAGCTCTGTCAGCATCATTTATTGAATTGCCGAATGCAGTAATGTGTCCCATCTTGCGGCCTGGGCGTGCCTCGACTTTCCCATAAAGATGCAATTTCACATCGGTCGCCAGCAACGCACTCCAATTCGGATCCACATCATTCCACACGTCCCCAAGGATGTTGGCCATCGCTGCATTCGTGTGCTGTGTTGTATCTCCAAGTGGCAGACCACAGATCGCACGCACTTGTTGTTCGAACTGGCATGTATTGTGTGCATCAATTGTCAAATGCCCCGAATTGTGCGGCCGAGGGGCGATCTCGTTGATGAGAATCTGGCCATCCTTTGTGACAAACAATTCAACACACAACACACCGACAACATCTAAGCAATCAAAAACCTGATGAGCCACGTCGATAGCACGAGCGTCTACATCCGTAGCAAGTCCGGAAGGGCATATTGTAACATCGAGGATGTGATCGGTATGCGTATTAAGAAACGGTCCATAGTGGACAATTTCCCCTCGTGAATTCCTCGCCCCAACGACAGACAGCTCACAATCAAAGTCGACGAACTGTTCAAGGATCGCCTGATTCGTCGCTAATTCGGCCCATATTTCTTCTACCTGACCAACGTTGTGAAGCACCGCCTGCCCCTTGCCGTCGTAACCACTCGACGCTGTTTTAACGACAGAGGGTACCCCCAGTTCCAAAACCGCGGCACGTAATTCCTCTGCCGTTGTCACTTCACAAAACCTGGGGACCGCGAGGCCAGCATCTCGCAATGTCAACTTTTCGCGTATCCGGTTTTGAGCGACCGACAACACATCTTTCGAAGGGTGAACCGGGCAATACTTCTGGATGCAGTCTGTCGCTGCCGCCGGAACATTTTCGAACTCGAACGTGACGACATCCACACTACGAGCAAATTCGGCAAGCTGCTCAAGATCATTGTACGCTGCCGAGAATTCTCGATCGGAAACCTGACCGGCCGGAGTACTCACATCCGGTGAATAAACGTGCACGCGGTATCCGAGACGCCTGGCGGCAATCGCAAACATCCGCCCGAGTTGGCCGCTGCCGAGCACACCGAGAGTGGCCCCTGGAAGAATTGGATTTGTCATAGGTGTGAGTCAGCGAGAATTATTTCAGTCTGATCCTGGTTAAACTTTTCGAGCGCTGCACGCAGGTCATCGTCGGCCGTCGAAAGAATTCGGACTGCCAGCAGCCCTGCATTCTTTGCTCCGGCAGTGCCAATCGCCAGCGTCGCAACAGGAATTCCACCAGGCATTTGCACGATTGAGAGAAGCGAATCCAGTCCTTGAAGTGCCTGAGTTTGAACTGGCACACCCAGAACAGGCAGTACGGTCTGCGATGCGACCATGCCTGGCAAATGAGCCGCTCCGCCGGCACCGGCAATAATAACTTTCAGCCCGCGTTTGACTGCTGACTCTGCGTACTCTGCCATCCATTGTGGCGTGCGATGGGCCGACACGACCCGGCATTCATGCGGGACATCAAACTGATCCAGCATGTCTGCTGCATTCTTCATGGTTTCCCAGTCAGAACGGCTACCCATAATGACCCCGACGACGGGAGATTCACTTGATGATTCAGTCATTCTTCAGTCCACACACCGGTATTAGAAACGTAAACGCAGACTGTAAGGTGTACCAATCAGCGTTCAAGTGAGGCTGAGCAAGCATCGCAGGAATTCTATTCGACTGAACGACTACGTCTGACCTTCTGAGCCGTCTGGCTCATCGCCATCTGCAACGAAACCGGCATCGACTTCAGGGGGCTCTGTCGCCGACAAGTTCCTGTCCTTTGCAGAATCGGTAGACGACTCACCAAAAGAGTCGTCGCCGATCCGCCCTTCGTCCCGTGATGCATCTGACAACGGCGGCATCACCCAAATCTCGCCAAAGTCAGCATCCTGCTCAGCTCGAAAGCTGTGGTGTCGGAGCAATTCGAGAATTGCAAGAAAGACGCCAACGATCTGACTCTTGCGGTTGGCATCGTCAAAGAGGGTCGTAAATGCGACTCGTTCTTTCTCTCGAACTAGCGTTCCCACACGCTCAACGTAAATGTGCATCGGCGTGTCGTCGTCGCGAATCTTTGATTCCTGCTCGAGAATCTTTTTCTCAAGAACTCGAGCCATCGCGCTCACAAGGTCCCACAACTCGACTTCTTTAATCAAATCAGCCGCAGGTTCATTCCCAACTCGCGGCCGATCACTGGAAATCCGCGGATAGCGTTCCTGCCATTCAGCTGCGTGCTCTTCCAAAGCGGACGCTGCCTGCTTGTACTTTCGGTACTCAAGCAATCTCTTGATCAGATCGCTACTCGGATCGTCTTCAACGATCTCGCCTTCCGGCCCTTCCTCTTCTTCCGGAACCGGTAATACAACGCGACTCTTGATCTCCGCCAGCGTACTGGCCATGACCACAAAGTCGCCAATCATCTCCAGGTCGATGAACTCCAGTAGATCGATAAACTTCTCAAACTCATGAACAATCCTCGCAAGCGGCAGGTTGAGCGGATCAAGTTCGTCCCGCCGGACCAGATACAGAAGCAGGTCCAACGGTCCTTTGAAAATATCGAGATCAACCCGGTACATTTGCATGAGTGGCCGCAGAATTTTCATGAAGTGACAACGAAAGATTTAGCGAATCCTAGCGGCAAATCAGTTCTCAACGTGATACGTGATTGATCAATCGTGGAGATACTTACCAGATTCGGATTTAAACCTACACGGCTGTGGCTGCAGGCATCGCTCGTTCAAGAGCGGCCGTCGCTGCTGATCGGACACGTTCGTCGACGTCGCGAGTTGCCTCTTCCAGGGCAGACACCGACTCTAGACTCGGGACGCAAATTGAGTCCAATGCCTCGACACCAGCATGCCGAACTTCTGCCACTGAATCGCCCACAAGCCTGACAAGCTGTGGAATCGCGTCACGTGATTCCTTGCCGAATCCCGACAAAGAAACTGCAGCTCGCAGGCGAGTTTCCGCATCCGGGTCGGCGAGCGAATGGGCAAGCGTCTGTACGATGGCACCGCGAAACCTTTGAGAATTTCCGAGTGCTGCCACGACTTTGCGGCGGACTTCCGCTAGCGGATCAGCAATCGCATTCACTAGATCAGCCACAGCATCATTGATGGCTTCCGGAATCGCAGCGATTGCCACGACGGCATGACCTCGAACATCGGCCGCTTCATCGCTCAGTACCCCTTTAAGCCCGGACACGACGTCTGATCGTCCGATGCCAAAACCTCCAAGTGAACGGGTGGCCTGGCACCTGACAGCCACATCTTTGTCACTCAAAGCTGCAACAAGAGCAGTCAACACTTCATCATTCGGCTGCCCGATTGCCCCTAACGCTCTGCAGGCTGCCGCACGGACTTTCCGGTGATCTTTTCTCGCGGCTTCCGCCAGTGCCTGCGTTGTCTCAACAGCAACCGGTCCTATTGCTCCCAGCGCGTTGACCGCGGCCTGACGACATGAAGTAACTGGATCGTTCAGCAGGGATGTGAGTCGCTCGACCGAATCTGCGGCCACTGCTCCTAATCCTCCAAGTGTCAGAGCGGCAGACAATCGCACATCCGCGACCGAGTCATCCAGATTCAGAATCAGCAGCGGCACAGCCGCTGGATCAAATGAAGGCGACAGAATTTTTGTACTTTGGCGTGGCTTGAACTCACTCAACCTTAGATCAACCGGCACAATTCGCGTCGAATCTCCTGCCAGGGGCTCTGGCAAATTCGTTGATCGCGCACGAACGACGCACTTCATCTCGGCAACCGTATCCTCATCATCAAAGACGAGAAGACATGGCAGGTCGCCAACACTCACAGCCGCCTGAAGTGCAGCTTGAAAACCGGAGGGTGTCTGACTCCACTGATCCGCAATCGGAAGAATTCGCCGCGTTTTGATAAGGCACTGCAGCAAATCGTCGTCCAGGTTTGCCGCGACACCTGGCATGCGACAAAGTTCATTTCGAACAACCTGCAACCAGTGAGACAAACTGTCGGCAGACCTCCCTCTGGCCCTGAGACGCTCGACACAATTCCGATCAAGAATCACTGGGATTGTCTTATGCGACAACAATCGGTGCCCACGCTCTGCATGCAGGCACTGCTGCACGACAATGTTGAGCACCTGTTCGTTCCATTTTCGTCCATCGCCATGAAGTGCCAGAACAAAGGGCGAATCAGGAAGAATCGCTCGGACCGTTAGCGAATCAGCGATAGCGATTGCCTGCCCGTCGACTCGCACGAGAAGATCACGATCTCCGACCTCGACGCCGCGAGCGCCGCTCGACAGCCAGTCGTTGATCGCCGAAGAATGCCCATCAAGCCATTGGTCAGCAACCCACGGATGCCCAGCAAAGGCCCTCGCAAATGTGAGGTGTGCGAGAGTCAGCGGAACTCCGTCAGAAAACGGAATGCGGCCCAACCTGATGTTCCGCATCGATGCATCAATATTGAACAAAAACCGTCGAGCTACCAGAAGTGCGAGGGACCAGACACATAACCATCCTACAAGCCACAACTCGGCCAGACCAAGCGGCCAGAGAATCCACGCGGGAACAGTCAGGCCAAAAACCATAGCACTCGACAGACTGTCTGTGTTCGCATCCCTGGCAACTGTTGGTGCCGTTGCGTCGTCGATCTTCGTCATAGTGTTGCTGGACGAAGGTTGCTCTGACAAATTTTTCACAGACGCATCAAATGAATCAGCTCCTGCTATCATCGACAAAAGCAGGCCGCACACCACTGCCAGCAAAGTGAGGTTCCAAATTCGATGCATGTCTGCGTCACCTGATCTCGACGATTGACTTCCGTCGTTTTTTCGACGAAGGGCTATTAAACAGTTTCATCCGGAGATGATTGGTCAGTTGATGGTCCCGAAAGTTGCCGTAGTTGATCCTGCAAACTACTGAGCTTTGAGCGGTACGTTTCCAACGCCTGACGACGCCCCTCAATCTGCGACTCCGCAGCAACCTCGACGGGCAATTCATCAGCCCTATGATCAACAGGCTCAACCCACTCAGACTCGCGTTCATCCAAGGCGTGGACAACTTCTACCGAATTAGCGTCTGAAGCCGCCTGAGCAAGTACGCCATAACTGCCAATGCGAGGCCGGTATTCCAAACCAGAAACGCCGCCGGTTTCCGACGGAGCATCAAAACGTCTGATCAGATCACCAGACGGACTCTCGACGAGTGTCGCATTCTTGCCGGGTTCCCAGGCAACCAATTGAGCATCAACAACTCCCTGTTCTTCAAACTTTGACTCTTCGCTACCCTCTTGATCATTGGTCTGCCATTGGTCTTCTACTGGCTCATCTGTATACGCAACACCATCCACCGATGAGCTGACAGCATCCATCTCCAACTCAACAGACCCGCATTCAACTGACTCTGTGGTCTGAGATAATGACACTGGGACATTCGACAATTCGTGCGATACTTCTACGGACGTCGTCCCTGGCAACAGACTCGTTGCGGCAACGCGCAGTTGTGCATCCATTTGACTGAGACTGTTTCGAATGACGCTGCGGTCCTGCTCGGTCTGCTTCCTGTTGCGAGACATCTCGTCGTTGAAGTCGAGTTTCTCTCTTTCAAACAGCTGCCGATGGACGTTGAGATCAGCACGAGCCCGGTCCAGTTCGGCTTCGTGAGTCGCGCATGTTTGCGAAAAGCGTTCCTTGTCCTGAGCGATCTGTTTTGCACATAGTTCACGAGCAGATCGAATCTCATGGTCCGCGTGCTGCATGCGTGCTGCCAGTTCATCCTTATGCTGCTGAAGCGTCTCCGCCAGAACGCGTTGCCGATTCGTCGACTCCTGCTCAGCTTGCTGCAGAGACGCCTGATGGCTCCGCCACGATTCTCTCAGACTTTCGTCATGCTCAGTACGTTGTCGCTCGAGTTCGCCGACCAATTGCTGACGTTCGACTTGGACCAGGCTCCGCTCAGCTCTTAATCGATCCGCTTCGGTTTCCAGCTCGCGTCGTTCCGCTTGAAGAATGGCCGCTTCCTGACCGCGCTCGCGATACCAGGCAGCGCGCTCCGATTCAAATTCCTTTGTCAGGTTCTCGAAGTTCGCAGTATGCTCTTCTATCAACCTGTCTGCGTCTGACATACGCTCATTGAAAACTTCCTGTGCACCCGCCTGCTCATGACGAAGAGCCGCTCGCATGTGCTCCTGCTGAGTCGCCCACTCTGATTTCTCACGAGCAATATTAACGCGAACTCGTTCGGCCTCACTTTCCACGACTTGCTTCAAATCGAGCAGCTCATCCTGTTCTCGCGTAAATTTTTCGTTCCATTCTCGACGCTCTCCGTCCAGACGCACGATCGTCACATCACACTCTTTTACAAACTCCTCGCGCTGCGTAGTCACTTCACCCTGTAGTTTTTCGCTTTGTTTTCGATACTCGTCACGTTGTTCAAGACGCTCCAGGGCAAGCTCTTCTCTTCGGCTAGACTGCTCCGCCTGCCACGCCGCTCGTTGAGCAGTCAGCTCCGCCATCCGCTGATCGCATTCTTCAATTACAGACTTCGCACGGTCGGCCCGTGAATCATCATGAATACTCAGTTGTCCCTTAAGGCTGTCCAGTTCGACCGCATATTCGCGCCGAACTTCGATCAGTTCCTCTTCAAACTGAGAAGCCCGGTCTGCATGGACTCTCGCTTCGGAAGCGAGACGATCCATTTCTTTTTGCGTCAATTCCCTGTCGCGTGAAATGCCACTGCGGACTTCCGTCGGGGCCTTCGTCGCTAGTTCGCGAGCCCTTACATCGAGTTCTCGCTCACGCTGATCCAGTTCATCCTCCCGAAGTTTGACCTCGGCATCAACCTGCGCAAGCTGCCGCGTTTGCTCCTCGATAGATCGCACCTGCATGGCATGACGCTCCGTCCAACGGCTCTGTTCCTGAACCAGCTCTTCCACCAGTTCTCTGCGAATCGCTTCGGCATTGCTATTCGACTCAGTCGTTTCCAATGCTTCTGGCAACGAAGCATCCTTCGGCCCATTGAATATTCGAAGCACGTCAGGATTCACTCCTTCAGCTTCTGGTGAGCTGCCAAACCGAGCCCACTCTCCGTCAAGCTCGGAATAGACATCGCGACCCAGTTGACTGCCGGATGAATTCAAAGCGACAGTCCCCTTAGACTCTGCCTGGTGGTCTGCACTGTCTTGCTCCGCCGAAGACCCCGTACTATGAGCAGACTCGTCGGCCTCGACCTGCAATTCCTGTTGGATTCGAACAGCTAACGCACCCGCTTCGCGCAAAAATTGTGCTTCATCCGGCTTCGAACCTGCTTGATCACCATTGTTAGAAAACGCTTTCACTAATCGACCCATCTTGCGCTTCTTCCGTAAAATCGCGACAGGAGACGAATGCGCGCGGAGCCGCGCCATCTTCATTAGCGATATCGGAAGCCGAGACCGGTCCGGTTGAGCAGAAGTTGTCGGTCCGAGCAAAAAGGTAATCTGGGTAGATTTTTCCGACCGAGCGGCCATTCAAGAGGTCAAGCCAGGATGCCAGAAACCATCACCAACAATCAAACCAAGCTGTCAGCCAACTGCCCAAAGAGTCTTGCAACACAATCAGGCTTCAATTTCTCGCGTACACTTCGAACAAACCAGGGTATGTAAGGTCAATTCTCGATCAGCAATATTGGGATAGCTTCTACGAGCGTACGGACAAAGCATTCAACAACGGGCCCGAGACAGCCACCACTGGAAACATCCGAACTGTTTCGGACATCGTACGACCTGGTGTGGTAAATTTTCCCGCCTTGATGGCGACGCCAGGAAAGCCACGGCCGCTCCAGATGAATTGGCATTGCATAGTTAGTGATGAGTTGAGCGGATCAGGCGATACGAAGTTGCCATAACTTCATTCTCGAATCCTTGATCAACAGTGACTCTCCACCATTTGGCAATGTAGCCATCAACGGCTGTCTGGATGGTACTTCTTGAAGGCGGCAACCATTTCGCTGTGGATACGTTTCTGGAGTTCCGGCGGCAGCAGATTGAAATGGTCTCGTCCGGCGATAATCTCGACCTGGGCGTCGCTGCCAAGCTTTGCTAACGATTCCTTCAGCAGAATCGTCGCTCCTTCAAGATAGAATGTGTCCTGATCGCCCATAAAGACATGCAGCTTGCCGCGCAGTTTCGGTTCGAGCTGCTTCCAGTTGCTTTCAAGAATCAACCGGATGTCATACTTCTCCCACGTCTTGGCAACGTCGGTAAACACTTTCCCGGAATCGCGATCCCAGACGAGCTTCGGTTTACCATCTTCTCCTCGTGGACTGAAGACTGCTTCGAAACTGTGAAGCTGACCACCAGAGCCGAGCGTCCACTCCATATCGGCGAAGCCTTTGTACCAGAGCCGAACCTGCCCACCAATTCGAGCGAGCGGCCGTGACTTTCCGTCTGCGGTCAAGTACATATTCTCATTCGCTGAGTAGAGGTTGATTCTCTGAAAGTCGCGAAAGTCAACCGGGTCCGGAGCAGTGCTCCACACACCGCCGAAGTGACCTGGATACGTCACCTGGATCCAGAGACTACTCCATCCGCCTGATGAATGACCGGTGACAAAACGAGCCGTGGGTTTGGCGATGCTTCGATACTGCCTGTCGAAGGCCGGTAAAAATTCTTCAACCAGACTCTGACCTCGTGGACCGTTGTTCGCCGAATCGGCAAAGACGTGATGCCCGAGCGGGCATGATGGATCAAGCATTACTCGAATAAACTCAACACCGCCATCCTCCAGTTCCGCCTGAGTCTGACCACTGGCGCGGTAATTGTGATCGCCGCCAAACCCTGGAATTTCATAGATGGTCGGGTAACGTCGTTCCGGGCTGGTTGCGTAACTGACTGGCACGGTGACCGACGCACGAATAAAAACATCATGGCCGTAGAAATTGCTCAGCAAATTTGATTTGACTCTCAGGAGCTTTGACCATTGCGTCTCCTGGAACTCGTGTTTCGGAGCGAGCGCATTGATGATCAACTCGGGCTGCCGTCCTTCTGTTTCAACCGTTGCAGTTGCGCTGAAGCCGTTTCCTTCACCCTTGCCAATTTCACGCTGCCATGCATTGAACCGGGCAACTAACTGCACTCGAAATCCCGACAGATCAAGACTGGAGAATGCTTCCGGGTAAGACCGCAAAGTATCCGCCACACCTGCTGACGACGACGCTCCGCTTGCAATGGTCAACGATGTGTCCGGTGCCCAATTCTTGACTTCCGCGGAAACAAACAACTCAGGGCTGAACCAGCTCGGACCAAGACGAGGCTCGCGATCTCGTTTCGTGAAGATCAGGTAGACTCGACCTGAATAAGGAGTCTGACGAACAGCCTTGGAAAATTTGATCGGAAATTCCCATCGATCAGCCGCCGACGCCGCACCAAATCCATGACTCGCCATCGAGACGCCAACAAGACACAGAATTGAGAATGTATGAGCAAACCGTGGCATGGCTGAGCCTCTTTGATGCGCCATCGCCGAGAACTTCGGCGATAGATTTTGGCAGAATTCAGCGAAGAATCAGTGAATCAGCCCTCGGTGTATCGTAACCCGGTCGGCAACTCAACCGGCAGCCGACTAACCCGCCACCCCCTGTCTCGCGATCTAAACCTGATTTAGCCGTATTCGCGGTCAGGCACTATCATACGTCTACGTTATGCTCTGCTTGGATTACAGGTCAATCTCCCGCACACAGGCCCTAAAGAAATGGATTCTGAAGTTACAGCGATGCTCACTCTGGCCGTCTATTCGGCGATTGCCCTCGGACTGGTTGCGCGAAGCATTCTTCAGTGCCGCGATGGCTGGGGCGTCTGGTTTCTTTACGTTATTCAACGAATTTATGGCGGTCTGATTTTCCGATGGCGTTGCAACAATGGCCCATGTCCAATCCCAGCAGAAGGAAGCGGCCTGATCATTGCCAATCATCGTAGCCCGGTGGACCCCATGATGATCTGGACTAACCACCATCTCCGTGGTGATGCGAGCGGTGAACCACGAAACATTCGTGTCGCTGGCTTTCTAACCGCAAGTGAGTTCTGCAACGTCGCCGGAATGCGATGGCTGGTTCAAACAATGCGATCGATTCCGGTCAACCGCGACGGTCAGGATATGGCCCCCACTCGCGAAGCGTTACGGCGTCTCAAAAATGGCGAACTGGTTGGCATGTTTCCTGAAGGAGGCATCAACTGGGGGACGCGTCTTCGATCGGCAAATCCTGGTGTTGCGTTTCTGGCTTTAAAAAGTCGCGTCAAGGTTTACCCCGTTTTCATTCACGACGCGCCACAGCCGGTGACCAGCATGATCGCCCCGTTCATTAACCGTTGCCGCGTGCGAGTAAGTTATGGTGAACCGATTGATCTTTCTGAATTCCACAGGAAGAAGACAACGCCGGAACTTCTCAACAAAGTGACAAATCTTATTATGTCCCGTCTGGCAGAAACAGGAGGCGTCGACTACACCCCCGTTGGAATGGAAGACGAAGAGGGTGCAGATCGCCGTGTTGTTCCCAACACTGCGAAGGATCAACTATCCGCTTAGTTTCAACTAAACTGCAGGTGCGTCTCAACGCAAATCAATTTACAGAACGCATAGTGGTTCTGCCTGACGCTCCCTGCAAAGCTCATGAAAGAGGCGGCCTGATAACGATGCTTCTTCGGCGAGTAGACGAAGTCCTGACACGCACCTTCCGGTCGCCACGGAATCCACCGCGGCGCTGGAAACAGCTCGCCCAACGCATTCACCGGGCCGCGGAGAAACTACATTCTCAATCGGACGCCGACATGCGTCAAGCAGCTGCGGCACTTCGTTATCGAGCCCGAACTGGTGAGCCGCTCGGCGCTCTCCTCCCAGAAGCATTCGCAGCAGTCGTCGACGCGTCACGCAGACATCTGGGTCTGACTCATTACCACGTTCAGATTCTCGGAGGGATCGCTCTTCACCATGGATGCATTGCCGAAATGCAGACTGGCGAGGGAAAAACTCTAGTCGCGACCTTACCGGTCTTCCTGAATGCTTTGCGAGGGATGCCGATTCACGTCGCCACCGCGAACGATTACCTCGCTCATCGTGACGCCAACTGGATGAAACCAGTTTACGAATCTCTGGGGCTGACCGTTTCATCAATCACCGGCGACATGGCTCCGGTCGAGCGTCGAGCAGCCTACAATTCAGACATCACCTACGGGACCGCCAGAGAGTTCGGCTTTGACTTCCTCCGCGACCGCCTGACGCTTCGAGCCAGCGGGCAGTCTGAATCACCGCTGTTTGCAGACTTGTTGCCCACATCAACCCTCCACCAAAGCGCAGCCAGCAATGACACTCATGATGAGCACCTCTCGAAACAACGGACGACGGTTCAGCGACACCCACTTCACTTCGCGTTGATCGACGAAGCCGACAGCCTGCTGATCGACGAAGCACGTACCCCCCTGATCATCAGCAGCGAATCCGGAGACCATCGAACTAAGGAAGCACTTTTCCGCTGGTGCGCTTCGGCAGCCAAGAAGTTTCACCTCGACGAGCACATCACGCGTGACGAGGATTCCGGACAATTCGATCTGACTCCTTCAGGTTTTCGACTTGTCAGATCATTGCCGCGTCCGCCGCTGCTCAACGAACTTCCAATGTCAGACATCACCGACGGAGTTGCCAGAGCCACGTACGTCGCCAACTCATTGAAACTCGACGAACACTACGTTGTTAAGGACGGCAAAGTCCACATTGTCGACGAATACTCCGGTCGCATTGCCGAAGGTCGAAAATGGCGAAACGGCGTTCATCAGTCAGTCGAAGCTCGTGAGGAAGTAGGGATCACACCGCTCACCTCTCACAACGCCCGAATCACCGTTCAGGAGCTGTTCGGCCAGTACAATCGCATTTCCGGCATGACAGGCACGGCAGCGACAGCCGCTCATGAATTCCTGGACGTCTACGGCCTGCCTGTTTTCCGGATTCCCACAAGACGGCCAACACGACGAGAAGCCCTGCCCGTCACAATTCTTTCCACAGCAGACGCAAGATGGGCTGACGTGGCTCAAGAAGCAAGACGGCAACACAATGCCGGACGCCCGATCCTGATCGGAACTCGCACGATCGAACAGTCGGAACGTCTTGCCGCCTTGCTGCTGGATTTGAGCATCGAACACCAACTGTTAAATGCTCGTAACCACGCTCGCGAAGCTGAAATCGTCGCCGCCGCTGGACAACCAGGCCGAGTCACTGTCGCCACCAACATGGCCGGCCGCGGAACAGACATCGCTCTACATGGGGACTCGGAAGAACGCGGCGGGTTGCACGTCATCTGCGGAGAACTTCACGCAGCCGCAAGAATCGATCGGCAGCTCATTGGTCGATGCGCCAGACAAGGTGACCCCGGCTCGTACCGGCAATTCCTGTCACTGGAAGACGAAATTCTTAAAGAGGGTCTCGATAAAATTGCCCTCGGCCAGTTTCAGCGACGAAACGAGCGTCAGTCCAACACTTCCACGACCATGCTTTCTAAGTTTCTTCGTGCACAACGGTCGGTCGAACGCCGCCACGAACAGGATCGTGAATTGCTCCTTGCTCATGCTCGGCACCGCGCCAGCCAGCTTGAACAACTCGGTCAGAATCCATGGCTCGACGCCGCACAGGACTGACGTCGCGACAGGAAAATCTGCATCGACCCATCGCTGACGCTGCACGTGCATCCGTCTGAATCGTCATAACCGGACCTTTACCTGATTCCTGAACAGGAATCACTGATCAGTGTCGCCTTCCAGATTACGAGCCACGCGCTCGAACGGTCCGTCTCAACGCATTCACGCCTTCGCAAACGCTCCGCCAGCCAGTAGTCGTTCATAACAGGTTGGCCGGCTGTAACGATCCTGCGGCCTCGCAATCCCTACAGGCCAAATACCGCGTACCGGTTATGCAGCCAGTAGGTGTTGAAACAATCGCTCGTATCGTCCGGAAACTTACGCTTCCGACGGCACATACCAGTTGTGTCAGATTACGCGTTCCTGACTGCCGATCCGACTGTCGGGGAATAAACGAACTAACTGCGTAATCGTTTGGCGCAGGTTCCCCGAATGTTGCCGCTCATGGACTTTGCAGGCCAACGGGAGCTCAAGATGCCCAGGAACTGGATGGATCGATTACGTCAGAAACTTGCCACTAAGCAGGCTCGACGGAAAGTAAACAGACAACGGGTACCAACGGAAGTTCTAGAAGAACGAACGTATCTGTCTGTCACAAGTCTGTTTTCAGGTGGCGAACTCCAGATCGTTTCTGATGGACCGGACACCATCTCAGTCGGAACGGACCCACTCTCAACTGGCACCGTGCAGGTGATCGTCAATGGGGCGAACGATCCAACGCTTGGCACAGTTCAGGCCAACTCGGTCACTTCGCTGGTCATTGTCGGGAGCGATACGGAAAACACCATCGATCTCAGCGGCATGACCGCCGCCGATTATTCGTTCTTCGACGCCGGCACTGGACTCGGTATCCAAATCTCGGTCGATGGTGACGACGGTAACGATACGATCATCGGCAGCCTCGACCTGGGCAGCACACTGATCGGGGGCGATGGATCGGACACGATCACCGGTTCCGCTGGCAACGAATTAATTAACGCGGGAGACGGTGCTGACTCCGTTATCGCTGGCGATGGCAACGACACAGTACTTGGTGGTGATGGCAATGACATCATCGATGCGGGCACAGGCGATGACAGCATCGACGCTGGGGATGGAAACGACTCGGTAACTGGTAGCGATGGGGTAGACACGCTTTCAGGAGATGACGGCGCCGACACAATCGACGGCGGAACTGGCAATGACGTCATCAACGGAATGTCAGGACTCGACGAACTCATCGGAGGAGACGGTGATGACACCCTGCTTGGCGGTGCGGATAATGACATCGTCTCGGGAGGCACGGGGAACGACCTGATTGAAGGAAACGCAGGGAACGACGTCATCAGTGGAGGC
The DNA here is from genome assembly GCA_937904325.1 of uncultured Planctomyces sp. Taxonomy (GTDB): domain Bacteria; phylum Planctomycetota; class Planctomycetia; order Planctomycetales; family Planctomycetaceae; genus JABMPE01. The sequence continues at coordinate 1,421 of CALGTK010000278.1, read as the reverse complement.
GACGGGAGTGACCAGATACACGGCGGCAGCGGCAACGACGTCATTGAAGGCGACGCTGGAGCCGACATTCTGAACGGCCAGTCTGGGAATGACGACATCAACGGCGGTAGCGAAGGCGACACAATCCTTGGTGGTGGTGGCAAGGATACACTGTCAGGAGGTACTGATAACGATGTCGTAAAAGGTCAAAGTGGTGATGACATCGTATTTGGCGGTGGTGGTGCCGACTCCGTGGACGGTGGCGATGGAAACGACATCGTCGAAGGCATCGGAACATTTGCCTTCATCTCAGATACAACTGTCACGGAAGGAGATAGTGGCGGTGTCAGCGCCACGCTAACCGTATCTTTAACACAACCAACGATCATCGGGTTGACGGTCTCCTTCGTAACGACCAGCGGAACAGCCCTCGTTGGACAAGACTTCCTCGCCACAAGTGGCACCCTTACCTATGGCCCTGGAGAAACATCAAAAACGATTACAGTCACCGTACTGGGCGACCTGATAGGTGAAGGTGGCGAATCATTTTTTGTCGATCTGTCAACGACGTCACCGGTCGGAATCTCCGATTCCCGCGGAGAAATTTCAATTCTGGATGACGACGTAGTTGCCTCTATCAATGACATCGCGCAAACAGAAACAAACGGCTCGACAACATTCAACTTTACCGTAAGCCTGAATGGAGTCCCGCAGAATGCCATTACCGTTGATTACGAATTTGGAAATGGCAACGCTCTCGCAGGAGTCGACTTTGACGGAACGGCTGGTAGCGTCACCGTCGCACCAGGAACAACGTCGGCTCAATTATCCGTCACCGTAACAGGTGATGGAACGCCTGAAGATGACGAAAACTTCTTCGTTAATCTCATCGCAACCAGTGACTACTCCCTCAGCGACGGACAGGGAATTGGTACGATTCTGAATGATGACGGTGCATTACCGTTTGGAATTACTACGAACAACAGTCTGTTTGCGACACGTGACGCAAATCGTTGGACGACAACTGCCACTGATGGGACGCCCGGATTTAACCAGGGAGACCCAATGACCTTAACATGGGGAATTGTGCCGGACGGCACAATGATCCCCGGTCTCACGGGTCTTGGTGCCAGTGATATGATTGCCCAGTTTGATGTCTTTTATAACGAAACAGCAACAGGTGTCGACGTTACGAACCGCACATGGTTCGCGCTCTTTCAGCAGGTCTTTGACCGATACCAGGAAATCTCAGGCCTAACATATATCTACGAACCAGCCGATGACGGAATGAATGTTGACAACGGAAACCCCGGCGTCATCGTTGTGCGGCCAGATGTCCGAATTGGCGGCGATGATCTGGGAGGCACTGGTGGTCTCTTAGGATTTAACTTCTTCCCTAACTTCAGTGACATGACGCTCGACAGTGCTGACCTTAACTTCGC